>JBDSMK010000246.1:0-3152 GCA_039915905.1 Ilumatobacteraceae bacterium | reverse complement strand
ACCGCTGACGTCAGGTAAGCCGAGATCCAGCAACACCACGTCGATGTCGACTTGATTGACCAGTTGCAGCGCCTCTGTTCCCGTGCTGGCTTCGAACGTTAGAAACCCGTTGTCCCTGAGCACATCTCGGAGAGCCGCCCGAACCTCATCGTCGTCTTCGACGATGAGCACAGCACCACCGATCGACATATTCACACTCTATGTCAAGTGTGATCTGGGTCGGAGCGAGACCAAAGCCCGCATTCACGCGCGATCCCTGTCTGTAGACGTGAATTGTGCCGGGACTATCCGATTACCTCGAGTCATTTCCGATTCAAGCGCATCCAGTCACCGGCGCCCGCCCCTACGGGACCGACTGGCGCTGACGGCGCCTACTCCTGCAGCTGGTGCCGGCGGAAGCGGGCGCAGCGAGATCTCCGAACGCATCGAGGAGATCCTCGCCAGTGAGGTTGGCTCATCGGACTGATAGTCGAGTCGGCCCGCTGGGTGCGTATCGACCGCCACGACGCACCAGTACCTGGGACGAAACCGTGGGCTGCGATGCTGGCCATCCAACGACCGAAGGTGCGTGACCCATGAGCGAAGCAACCAACGGTGAGCTTCATGGCCGCGAGGTTCTCCTTCAACGCCTCGAGGCGCTCGGGATCGACGTGAAGATCGTTGCCTACCCGAAACACACCACGATCGAAGAGGGCAAGCACCTTCGTGGCGACCTCGACGGCGTATTCACCAAGAACCTGCTGTTGAAGGACAAGAAGGGACGTCTGTTCCTCGTTGCCGCGGACGAGGACAACTACGTAGACCTGAAGTCGTTGCATACGCTCGTGGGTGCACGGGGGCGACTTGGGTTCGCGTCGGCGGAGGAGATGCGTCGCGTGCTGGCGTAGATCCCGGCACCCTGACCCCGCTCGCGGTCATTAACGACACCTCGCACGAGGTCACCGTAGTGCTCGACCAAACACTGAATGACGCTGAGCAAATCAACTTCCACCCGATGGTCCAAACCGAGAGCATCGGGCTGAACGTCGAGCAACTGCGGATGTTTCTCGACTCGTGCTCACATCCTCTGGTAATCAGTGCGCTGTCGTGAGCGCCCAGCATCGGCCACCTCGCCGCCACCGCACGACGACGAGTTGTGGGACTCACAGATCGAACCTGGGCGACATGCGACCAGAATTCCAGTGTCGACGTCGGTCAGAAGGGGAAACCGCATTTTGGGCTACGCCACCGGTCCTCGGGCCAGGAAGGACATGTGGGCTGGCGTTGCGCCACACGCACACCATGTCAACTTGCAGCTCGTCAACGGTGCCTTGATCGACGATCCGGCCGAGATCATCGAGGGCACCGGGAAGCGTGTTCGCCACATCAAGTTGCGCAGCACGGAAGACGTCGGCCGCCCAGAGGTGAGGAAAGCGCTTCAGTGTTCACTCGATCGTCACCTCGCAGATAGTTCCTGAGACACGCTCGGATGTCGAGCTGCGTTGGTGGTCTGCGACAATCGCGGGATGGGATTTGTTCACAGTGAGTATCTGGTGACGGCCGAATGGTTGGGTGAGCATCTCGACGACCCGTCGGTCGTTGTACTCGATGTCACCGGCAAGCTCTCGTCACGCCTCGACAACGAGCCAGCCCGGCAGTTGTGGGCCGACGCGCACATTCCCGGCTCGCAGTTCTTCGACGTCGCTGCGGCCAAGGGAGTCCTATCGGATCCGGATGCCGAGTTGCCCTGGATGTGGCCATCACCGAAACAGTTCGCGAGGACGCTTGCAGCGCATGGTGTCGGTGCCGACACTCGGGTGATTCTCGTCGCACGTACGCCCCGGCCTGGCATCGATTCTGGAACGATGTGGTGCACCCGTGCATGGTGGACGATGCATCACTTCGGTGTCGACTGCGCGATCCTCCACGGTGGCATCGAGCAGTGGGAGGCCGAAGGACGTCCGCTGACGACGCAGGACGGGTCGGTGTCGCTCCCAGCCGTCGAACTCGTGCTGGATCGGGACTGGGATCGGGGCCGTGCCTCGCAAGACGACGTGCTCGCGGCCGTCAATGCGGGTGCGGGCCCGACGTGTCTGATCGACGCACTCTCCGTCGCGTCGTTCGAGGGCAGGGAGGCGAACTACGGACGACCGGGCCACATCACCGGCGCCGTCAACATGCCGTTCGTACGCCTGATCGAGAGCGAGACCTGTGGCTTCGTTGACGCCGACACGATGTCCACGCTGCTCGGCGACGTACTCGACGCACCCAAGGTGATCACGTATTGCGGCGGAGCAATCGCTGCGACCGTCCCCGCCTTCTGCCTGACGCTGCTAGGTCATGACCGAGTGGCGGTCTACGACGGCAGTCTCATGGAGTGGGCGGGCGACCCCGAGTTGCCGATGACTGATCCGAACGGCTGAGCACCCCTCGTAGACCACGATGCTCTCGAACATTTCCGACCACGATGCCACGTTCCGGGATTTCGTGTCAGACTCGCGGCGTGTCCGGCACGACCCGGAAGAGTGCCAGCCCGACGAAAGCGACATAGCACCGTGAACATCGAATTCTGGATTGACCCAGGTTGACCCTTCTGCTGGGTGACCGCCCGGTGGGCGGTCGAAGAAATCCAGCCACATCGGGATCTCCACATAACGTGGCGGCCGATCAGCCTGTTCTTCAAGAACGAACCCGAGCCTGACTCGAAGTGGTACGAGGCCACCAAGTTCAACCACGGTCTGCTGCGAGTGCTGGAGTCGGTGCGCACGACCGACGGCAACGACGGAGTCTTCAAGCTCTACTGGGAGTTCGGGGCCCGCATCCACCACGACAGGCAGACACCGTTCGATCCTGCTGACGCGTTGGCGACCGTTGGGCTCGACAAATCTCACGCCGCAGCGTTGGCGGACGAGTCCTGGGACGAGGCGATCCGGATCGCGATGGGCGAAGGCTTGGCTCTCGTCGGTGACGATGTCGGCACCCCGATCATCGCCTTGGAGAATTCCGACGGCGTGATGGCCGGCTACTTCGGTCCGGTCATCTCACGGGTGCCCTCCACCGAGAAGAGCCTGGCGGTTTGGGATGCGCTCGTCGCGATGATGGACGTCGACTCGTTCTTCGAACTCAACCGCACCCGCACCGGCGGACCGGACGTCGGCGACCGCCCGCTCCCG
>JBDSMK010000164.1:0-13914 GCA_039915905.1 Ilumatobacteraceae bacterium | reverse complement strand
TGCTCTGCCGCCCGCCGAGAGCGGTCTGGATTGCGTGCTGAGCCGGCACGTTGGGGCACAGCCGCATGTTCGTGAGCATCGTGATGCCCTCTAGGTAGCTCGTTGCGTCGGCTCGCGGACCGGTCTGCATCATCCATCCGGAGCGAAACCCGGCCAGCCGGTAGGCCTTTGACAAGCCGTTGAACGTCAACGTGAACAGGTCAGGGGCGATAGCCGCGAACGGTGTGTGCGTGGCGTCGTCATAAAGGATCTTGTCGTAGATCTCGTCGGCCATCACGATCAGACCGTGGCGCAGGGCGAGTTCGGCGATGCTCCGCAACACGGGCTCCGGATACACCGCCCCGGTCGGGTTGTTCGGGTTGATCACCACGATCGCCTTGGTCCGATCGGTGATCTTGGAGGCCATGTCGTCGAGATCCGGTTGCCAGCCCGCCGATTCGTCGCACAGGTAGTGCACCGGTTTGCCACCGGCGAGGCTGGTGGAGGCCGTCCACAGCGGGTAATCGGGCGCTGGTATCAACACCTCGTCGCCGTTATTCAGCAGTGCCTGCAAAGACAACTGGATCAGCTCGCTGACACCGTTGCCGAGCCACACCTCGTCAGGGTCGGTGATGTCGATGCCGCGGCTCTGGTAGTGCTGCACGATCGCGGTGCGCGCCGAAAGGATGCCCTGCGAATCGGAGTAACCCTCCGCCGTCGGCAGGTTGCGGATCACGTCGACCAGGATCTCGGCGGGCGCCTCGAACCCGAACGGCGCCGGGTTGCCGATGTTCAACTTGGTGATCCGGTGGCCCATGTGCTCCAACCGGCGTGCCTCCTCCAGCACCGGCCCACGGATGTCGTATAGGACGTTGGCAAGCTTGCGCGACTGAAGTAGTTCCACTGCCCTACGATCCCACAACCCGCTTGCCGCGCGCCGGTTGATTCGGTCAGCCGATGGTACGCACCCGAGTGGGGTGCAGCGTGGCAACAGTGCGTTCCTCGGCTATCGACGCCGCATAGACCATCGGGTCTATCCCGTAGCTGGCGATGATTGCCCGCGTCATCGTGCGTTGCGCGTCGTCGGCCGCGAGACTCACCGCCGCACGCACCTCCAACGTGCGATGAACGTTGGAAGGGTCGACGAACAGCAACGACGCCACTGGCATACGGGTGAGGTTGCGATGCTTGTGCCCGCTGGCGGAGAACGCGATAACGATCAGCCCGGCGTCGTCGACCATCGACCACACCACGCTGGTGTGCGGCGAGCCGTCGCGGTTCACTGTCGCCAGCACAGCCGACTGGTTGGCCTTCAACAGGTGCTGGTGGCTGGCCGGCACTGCGATTGCCGCAGTCGTGGAGGCCGCTCCGAGTGGCGCGGGTGTCGCCGGTTCGGTTGCCAACAGCGGCTACTTGTCGAGGCGGGCCGACGCGTAGCCGACAACGACGTTGTCGCCGGCCTGGTTGCGGGTGGTCACGTCGAACTCAGCAGTGGGGTGTTCGCTGTCGATGTGGATCGCCTTCACAGTGACAGTGGTGGTCAACGTGTCGCCCGGCCACACCTGCTTGGAGAAGCGCACCCCGTAACTCAACAGACGGCCGTCGCCCACCCAATCGGTGAGCACCCGTGCGGTCATCCCCATCGTCAACATCCCGTGGGCGAACACGCTGGGGTAGCCGGCCACCTCTTTGGCGAACCGCTCATCACTGTGCAATGGGTTGTAGTCGCCTGAGGCTCCGGCGTACATCACGATCTGGGTGCGGCTGAGGTCGTCGACAACGACCTCCTCGCGCTGCTGGCCGACCTTCAACTCGCTGGCCTTGATGCTCATGCCGGCTCCACCGTCTTGCCGGTGCGGACACCGACGCCGCGGGCGGTGACGACAAGCTCGCCGCGCTGGTTGCGGTACTCGGTGATCGATTCACTGAACTGCAGCACGCCACCGCGTCGCCCCTGCTTGTCCCACGACTTGCCCGGCTTGACGGTGGCGCTCAGAACGTCACCGGCGCACACCGGGAGGTGGTACTCGAAGTGCTGCTCGGCATGCAGCACGCCGCCACCGCTGCCGCCGCCGTCTGACTGGTCGCCCGCGTCCGGCCTGGTGGTGATGCCGGTCGCGTTACGACCAGACCCGAACCACTGCTCGCCGATCTTCGGGCGCAGAAAGTACTCGGGATCGAACTGGGCGCTGGCCTGCACGAACGTGGGTGGTGCCGGTATCGCACCGACCTCGCCGGCTGCCGCCACCGCTGCGTCGTAGTACACCGGGTTGGGGTCGGCCACGGCGCGAGCAAACATCATGATGTGACCCGCCTCCACCGGGAATCGTTCAATGGCCATCGTTCCTCCAGATCGGTCGCGATAGTGGGTTTGTGCCTGCTGACAGATTAAGGGGGCGGGGTCGCTCGCCCTGCAGCCGAGCCACCCTGCCGCCGAGCCACCCTGCAGCCGAGCCACCCTGCAGCGGTCGAGTGCTAGCTGCTCGAGAAGTCGGGGTCGCGCTTCGCAACGTGTGCGGCCAGTCCCTCCCGCACGTCAGGTCCCCCAAAGCCGTAGAACTCGTAGGCCAGTGACGCGTCGAACGCCGGTCCGGCGGCGCGGTACCAGTGGTTCAAGGAGTGCTTGGTGAACCGCAGCGCGGCCTGCGCCATCCCCGCCAACTGCACAGCGACCTCCATCGCCCGGGTCTGCACCTGATCGTCGTCAACGGTCAGCGACACCAGCCCGATCCGTTCCGCCTCCTCGCCGGTGAGCGTGTTGCACGTCAACAGGTAGTACTTCGCCTTGGCCATGCCGCACAGCAACGGCCAGCAGATCGCGGCATGGTCACCTGCCGCCACGCCGAGGCGGGTGTGACCGTCGATGATCCGAGCCGTGCGCCCCGCCACCGACACGTCGGCGAGCAACGCCGCGACCAGCCCGGCCCCAACCGCCGGCCCGTGGATCGCCGAGACGATCGGCTTGGAGCAGTTGATCAGATTGTTGACCAGGTCGCGAGCCTCGCCGAGCACCTGCGTGCGATAGGCGTAGTCGTTGACGATCCCGTCGATCAGTTCGAAGCTTCCACCGGCGGAGAACGCCTTGCCTGCGCCGCGGATGAGAGCCACCTTGGTGGACGGGTCGCGGTCGACGGTGCGCCACACGTCGGCGATCTCGCGGTGCATCCGTGGACCCACGGCGTTGAGCCCGGGACCGTCGAGCGTGATCTGGAGCACGCCTCCGGCCGGTCGGGCGAACGTCAGGTGAGGGTACAACGTGTCGTAATCGGGTGAAAAATCTGAATCAGGATCGCCGTGATGGGGTGTCGTCTCGTCTGACATCGGGTAATCCTGACTTATGACAACCTTGGTGGAGTACGCGGAACTTAACTTCCCGAACCATGCCTTGGAGGTTGCGGAGGGTTCGTTGCCGTTGACCCACCGCACCGCCGTGGCTTACATGGTCGGCAGGAAGAAGACGAAAGAGGTGGAGCGAAGCCTTCGCGCGGCAAACAGCGACGTGCCGATCGGTGTCGCAATCTTGCAGCCGGTACCGGCGAAGATGCACCAACCCGGCGAGGAGGTCGTAGCCGATCCCAGGCGCAGGATCATCGCCGGCGTCGTAATTGGTGCGCTGGTAGGCGCGGGACTTGGTGTGATCATTGGAGTGATCGCCGGATCACTCAACGTCGGTGCCGCGGCAGCGCTGCTAATCGCTGTGATGGGCGGTGTGCTCGGCTTGGTGCTCGGCGGCGGTGGCCGCGACTCCGGCCCGCATCCTTGGGTTCTGCACGGCGGTCCGAGGTCCACCGTAGGTGTTGTCGCGGCCTACTTCGATGAGGAGAGCGACGACATGCTGGCGATGGCGACGATCATGGAGCAGATGCACGTAGCAGATGTGCGGATCGTCTCTGAGACCGGCGCTTGGCACGCCCCAAACACCGCCTGCTGAAACAGGGTAACAATCCGTCGGCAGTCGGCAGCGGCGGTCGTTCGTCGTGGTCGTTCGTCGTCGGCGGGCGACTAAATATGGCTACTAGTGCGTGTCGGATTCGGGCCGTGGGTACTCGTCGGTCCGTTGACGGTCGCGAAACATCGGGTCAGTGATCCTCCCGGCCAGCAGGAGCACGAGTGCGATTCCAGTGCTAGCCGCGGCGATCGCCAGAAGACCCGCTCCGCAGGCCACTCCTACACCGGCGGCGAACCACAGTGTGGCAGCGGTGGTCAGGCCGCGTACTCGATCGCGGTGGCGCAGGATTGTTCCGGCCCCGAGGAAGCCAATGCCCGTGACAACCTGCGCGGCGACTCTGGAGGGTGAGTCGGTGGCTTGCGGCGAGAAGCCAAACGCCCCAGCCACAGTGAACAGTGCTGCACCCAACCCAACTATCGCATGGGTGCGGATGCCTGCCGGATGTCCGTTGAACTCGCGCTCGAGCCCGATGAACGCGGTCAGTAGCGCGGCCAGCGCGACCCGCGCCACCAATCCCCACGAGTTCGGCCCGACGATCGCTAGCAAGAGCCCAGCCTAGGCGGGACGTCGCGAGCGGGTGGCGACCCGCGGCGAGGGCTGTCGGCAGCGAACCTGACGACTGGATGGATCGATTCTGCGCAATCGGTCGTCTGGTTGCTGGCGACGTGGCATCTGCGGGCCGACTCTGCGAGCATTTGACGTGACCAACGTTCCGACCACCGCACCAGCCGACTCCGCACAGGCAGTCGACCCCGACACGCTGAGGGTGACTGCGGCGATCGACAAGTTCCTGGCTGATCACGATCCGCGCCTCACCGACCCAGTGGAGTTCCGCGGGGCTCGTTACGACAACGGTTTGGCGTGGGTGCACTTCGCCACCGGCTTCGGCGGGATGAACGCTCGGCCCGAGCTGAATCGCCTGGTCGAACGGCGGATGCGCGCCGCCGGTGCCGCCGCCCAGGATCCCGCCACGTTCTTCATGGCACTCGCCGGGCCGACCATCGCCACCTGGGGCACCGACGAGCAGAAGCGCCGCTTCCTGCGCCCGATGTTCACCGGCGAGCAGCGCTGGTGTCAGCTGTTCTCCGAGCCCGGCGCCGGGTCGGACTTCGCCGGGCTGGCCTGCAGGGCGGTACGCGACGGTGACGAATGGGTAGTCAACGGGCAGAAGGTGTGGAACACCCTGGCTCATCTCGGTGACTGGGGAATGCTCGTCACCCGCACCGACCCGGAAGCGCCCAAGCACAAGGGGATGACTTACTTCGCGCTCGACATGCACACTCCCGGGGTGGAGGTCCGCCCGCTGCGTCAGATAACGGGTGAGGCCGAGTTCAACGAGGTCTACCTCACCGATGCACGGGTCCCTGACGACGACCGTATCGGGGCCACCGGCGAGGGCTGGCGTGTGTCGTTGACCACGTTGATGAACGAGCGCACCGCCATCGGCAGCGGCGAATCCTCTGGACGCCCGGTGCGTGGCGGCACCGCCGAGGAGGCCGTGAAAATCTGGAAGACGATGCCCGACGATGCCCGTACGGCGACGCGACTCGATCAGCTGATGCGCCTGTGGACCCGGGGCGAGGTGGGCAGGCTTTCGAACCTGCGCACTGCGGCGGCAGCGAAGGTCGGTAACCCGGGCCCCGGCGGGTCGATCGCCAAGTTGGCGATGGCCGAACTGAACAAGGACATCTACGACTTCTGCGTCACCCTGCAAGGGGCGGCCGGCCAGGTCGGGTTCGACTACACCTTCCGACGTCCGGAGAACCTCGAGGTGACCGGCGCGAGCCATGGCATCGGCCACGCGTTCCTACGGGTTCGGGCCAACTCGATCGAGGGAGGCACGTCGGAGATCATGCGCAACATCCTCGGTGAGCAGGTTCTCGGCCTGCCCGGTGAGCCACGGGTGGACAAGGGCGTGCCGTGGATCAGCGTGCCGCGCAGCTGATGGTGGATGGCTGATGGTGGATGGCTGAACTGCTGAACTGCTGAACGACTGATAGCTCGGGCTGACCAGCGTCAACTGCTCATCATCCGCGCCAGCATCGGACGCAGGTCTGGGTAGGCGGTCTGCTCCCACGCGCCGTCGACGAACAGATTGACGCCGGAGATGTATTTGGCGTCGTCGCTGGCGAGGTACAGCGCCGCGCTGGCGATGTCGTCTGGTGTCGCCGGTCGGCGTAGGGGAATCTGAGACATGTAAGCGGCGTTCACCTCCTCGTCGCTGGTGAGCGCTGCCACCAGCGGCGTGTCGGTGAGACCGGGCGACACCGTCGACACCCGGATCCCTTGCTCGCCGAGTTCCAGTGCAGCCGTCTGGCCGATCATCACCACGCCGGCCTTTGCAGCCGAGTAGGCGACGCCGAAGAACATCGGCACCCGTGAGTTGAGCGAGGCGATGTTGATGATCGCGCCGCCGCCACCCTGAGCCAGCATCTGGCGGGCAGCATGCTTGACGCCGAGGAACACGCCCTTGAGGCACACGTCGATTGTGAAGTCCCAGTCCCCCTCGGTGAGGTCGACGATCATCGCCGGGCGGGTGGCACCGGCGATGTTGAACGCTGCGTGAAGACCGCCGAAGTTGGCCACCGCGGCAGCGACCAACGCGGCGACGTCGGCCTCGGCAGTGACATCGCAGTGCTGCCCGACGAACCGGTCGCCGAGCTCATCGGCCAGCGCTTCGAGGCCGGCGGTGTTGAGGTCGCCGCCGACGACAGCGGCGCCTTCGGCGACCAACCGGGTGGCCGTGGCCCGGCCGATGCCGGATGCGGCACCGGTGACTACGGCCACCTTGCCTGCGAAACGATCGTTGACGATCATGTCATCCTCCGAGTGGTACTGGTGCGGGTTCGCCACGCTCGGCTGCATAGGCGGCACGTGATTGGTCGATGGCGCTGATCGTGGCCATCACGAACTCGTGGTTGCTCCCCACGATCCAGTCGTACGACGCCTGTGCCGCTGCCAGTTGGCCTTGGAAGTGGGGCATCACGTACTGCGCGAACAGCTCGTAGGAGCGCAGCGTCTGGGCATGGTCGGCGAGGTCGCCGCCAAAGGTGAGATAGGCGCCGAACCCACCGGACTGGTCAATCAGCCGCTGGATCTGGGCAATCGCCATATCTGGCGTGCCGACGATTCCGCTGCCGGTCTCATTCATCTCCTTGACCCTGTCGCGGTAGTTGGTGGCCGTCGTGGGATTGGTGGGAACCACGTGACCGAGGTAGTCCATCACCCGCTCCAGGCCGTACTCGCAGTTCTTCATCGCCTCCTCGACCGACTCGGCGATGTGCATCGGACCCATCAACCGCCACGACGATCGATCGGCGACATGACCGTTCTCGGCCGACTGCTCCTCCATCACCTTCCAATGGCCGGCGAGGTTCTCGAAACCGGCAGGGTTGGTAGCCGCCACCGACAGCAGCCCGACTCCATGGCGACCTGCCAGCTTCGGCCCGGACGGCGAAATAGATGCGGCCACTGCGATGTCGAACTTGGAGTACGGCCGCCATTGCAGACGCCCTTCGCGAATCGTGAACCAGTCGGTCTCGGCGGTGACCACTTCGCCCGCGAACAGGCGCATGATCACGTCGAAGCTCTCCTCCATCATCCGGCGCTGCTGCGGTACGGCAATCCCGAGCATCGAAGCGTCAGACGTCAGCTGTCCCGGACCGACGCCGAACATCATTCGGCCGCGGGTGAGATGGTCGAGCATGACGATCCGGTCGGCGAGGATCAGCGGGTGGTGGTACGGCAACGAGCTGACCCCGGTACCGAGCTTGATCCGATCGGTCAATGCCGCCGCGTAACCGATGAACACCTCTGGCGAGGCGATCGTCTCGAAGCCGCTGGAATGGTGCTCACCGATCCATGCCTCGTCGAACCCGAGCCGGTCGAGATGCTGGATCAGCTCGACGTCGCGACGCATGCTCAGCGTCGGGTTCTGGCCGGTGGGGTGCATCGGCGGCAGGAAGATCCCGAAGCGCAAAGGCGACTGCTGAATGGCCCGCCCGCCGTGGCCATCTGCCGAATCAGCGGTGTTGCTCGAGGTCATCAGGTTTCCTTCCGTCGTGGTTCCCGGTTCCCGTCAGGAGCAGAGATTACTCAACGGCCTGCGCCGTGGTCGAGTGGGCCGCGCGGGCGCCTCGGCGAACGCGCGGCACCATCGTCGCCGCGGCATCCTTGTCGGGTACGAAGCGGCTGACCACGGCACCCAGTGCGGCGACGAACGCTGCGATCATGAACACCCGTTGATATGCGAGGAACGTCTGCGCGCTGGTCGCCTGTCCATGTGGGAGGAAGGCTGCCAGCCCTGAAGCGAGGATCGCCACGCCGAGAGCGGATGCGACCTGCCGCTGGGTGTTGTACAACGCCGAAGCTCGGGCGGTGTCGCCGTGGGAGATGCCGGCGAACGAAGACGCCTGCAGGGCGATGATCATGAACGAGTACGACGCCCCCAGCAGATAGACGAGCCCGCGGATGGACCATTCGCTGGTCGACGCGTCGACCCACGAGAACACGAACAGCACAGCCGACATGGCCACCATTCCGGCTGTCATCAACCGGCTCGGTCCGAGACGGGGATACAGCCGGGCAGCGATCTGCGACACGCTGAGCACGCCGATGGCCTCAGGGAAGGTGGTCAGCCCACTCTCGAACGCCGAAGCACCTCTGGCTCGCTGAAGCATGATCGGGACGATGAACAGCGTGCCGGTGAACGCAGCGGTGGCGAACATCGAGGTGAGGTTGGTTCTCGCGAACAGGCGGTTGGTGAACAGTCGCAGTTGCAACATCGGCCGCGAAGAGCGCAGCTCGACGAACACCAGCCCGGCCATGCTCACCAAGCCGATTCCGGCGGTGGTGACCACCGCCGGAGACAACCAACCATCGGCCGGTCCTTCGCTGAGGGCGTACATCAACAGGCCGAGACCGGCCGCGGCGAGCAGGAAGCCGGGGAAGTCGAAGCGGTACGCGGTGGGTTCGCGGTATTCGCGGAGCTTCAGTGCGCCGAAGACGAACGCGGCGATGCCGATCGGCACGTTGACGAAGAACACCCACCGCCATGACAGTTGGTCGATCAGCAGACCTCCGATCACCGGTCCCATCGCTGGTGCCAGCGCGGTGGGGATGATCAGGATGCGCGACGCCGCGGCGCGCCGCTCCGGCGGGAAGGCGCGATACAGCATGGCCAGACCGATCGGGGTGAGCATGCCGCCGCCGACACCTTGCACGATGCGGAACACGATCAGTTCGGGCAGCGAGGTGGCCAGACCGCAGAGCACCGATGCGGTGGTGAACAGCGCCAGGGCCACCAGGAAGATGCGTTTGGTGCCGAACTTGTCGCCGATCCATCCCGATGCCGGGATCCACACCGCCAAGCTCAACAAGTAGCCGGTGACGACCCACTCGCTGGAAGCCACAGGGACCTTGAACTGGGTGGCCAGAGTTGGCAGCGCGACGTTGACGATGGTGGTGTCGAGGATGTTGACGAACATCGCCGCGACGTAAACGATGCCGACGATCACCGGCTCGGTGAGGCGGGTGGGTCGCAGCCGCGCATCATCCATGATCGAGCCCACAGTAACCGGCTGCGGCGGCGGCGGACAGGGTCGGCCAAGATGGAGCGATGCCCTCGCCGCCGGCCCATGTCGATCCGCCGCAGGGTGATCGCGCCGCGCTTCGCGCTGGCGTACACAACTGGCTGGTCGAGCACTGGAACGCCGACTTGGAGCTAGTGGAATGGCGCCGGATGCTGGCCGCCGCCGGCTGGGCGGCACCGTCGTGGCCGGCAGGTGTTGGTGGACAGGGTCTGCCCGCTTGGGCGGACTCGATCGCCGCCGAGGAGATCGCCGCCATAGGAGCAGTGGGCACCCCTCTTGGCGTAGGCATCAGTCTGGCCGGCCCTACGATTCTGGTGCACGGCGGCGATCACGTGAAGCACACGTTCCTGCTGCCGATCCTCACCGGCGAGCACACCTGGTGCCAGCTGTTCAGTGAGCCGGGCAACGGCTCCGACCTCGCCGGGCTGACCACCCACGCCGAACTCGACGGTGACGAGTGGGTGGTCAACGGTCAGAAGCTGTGGAGTACCAGTGCACACCACGCCGACTTCGGGCTGCTGCTGGCGCGCTCTGATCCATCGCTTCCCAAACACCGGGGCATCAGCGCGTTCGTGCTGCCGATGCACCAGCCGGGTGTGGAGGTGAGACCGCTGCGTCAGATGAACCGGCACTCCTCGTTCAACGAAGTGTTCCTCGCCGACGCGGTGGTGCCGGCGGCGAACATGATCGGCAACGCCGGAGATGGCTGGCGGGTGGCGATCACCACGTTGGCCTACGAGCGTCGCTTCGGTGCCGTGCGACGGGTGCAATACGACCCTGCCGCCGGCAGGGCGTTGGAGCAGGCCGAGGCGGAAGCAGAGGACTACTTCGCGACCTACCGCTGGTACCCGCAACGCGCCGGGCGCGTCGACCTGGTGGTTGGCCGCGCCCAGGCTTCCGGGGCGTCCACGGACCCCGTGGTGCGTCAGAAGATCGCAGCCGTGCTGTCGATGCAGCGCGCCCATCAGTGGACTGCGCAGCGATTCGCGGCGGCGCTGGCTCGCGGCGCAGCACCCGGAGCGACAGGTTCGCTGGGCAAGCTCGGCCTGAGCAACGTCGCCCGTGCGGCGGCCGCGGTACACGCCGCGATCGCCGGTGCGCAGGCGATGCTCGCGGGCGCCGACGGCGACCCGGTAGTGGCCGAGGTACTGGTGTCGGTGCCCGCCCAGTCAATCGCCGGGGGGACCGACGAGATCCAGCGGAACATCATTGGCGAGCAGTTGCTCGGTTTGCCGCGCGAACCATCGGTGGATCGCGACATCCCGTTTCGCGAGATCCGCCGCAGCGCCGTCGCGGCGGCAGCTAGCAACAGCAGACCATCAGTGAGCGATCAACAAGTCATCCGCAAGTCATCAGCAACGTAGGAGCAAAACGATGAGTGCAACGTTCCGGGCCATCTACCTCACCCAAGACGACGGCGGGGCCACGCACGCGGATGTGCGCGAGGTGAGCAGCGACGAGCTCCCGCCGGGCGACGTGACAGTCGCAGTCAGCCACTCGACGATCAACTTCAAGGACGGCTTGGCGATCACCGGCCGCGGCAAGGTGGTGCGCTCGTTCCCGATGGTGCCTGGTATCGACTTTGCCGGAACTGTGGTGGAGTCGTCGCATGCGCAGTGGGTCGCCGGCAACGATGTGATCCTCAACGGGTGGGGTGTTGGCGAGTCGCGCTGGGGCGGTCTCGCTGGAACGGCGCGAGTCGACGGCGACTGGTTGGTGCGCCGTCCGGCGGCGTTCAGCGCCGAGCAGGCAATGGCCGTCGGCACAGCCGGGTACACCGCGATGCTTTGCGTGCTTGCGCTCGAGGCGGGCGGTCTGCGCCCCGGCGACGGCGACGTGCTGGTAACCGGCGCGGCCGGCGGGGTCGGTTCGGTGGCCGTGTCGGTGCTGGCGGCGCTCGGTCACCGGGTGTTGGCGTCCACTGGCCGGCCGGAGGAGGAGGAGTGGTTGCGCGGTCTCGGCGCCGCCGAGATCATCGACCGTACCGAACTGTCCTCTGCCGGTCGGCCGTTCGGCAAGGAGCGCTGGGCCGGCGCAGTGGACAGCGTCGGCAGCACCACGCTGGCAAACGTTCTGGCCCAGACCCGCTACGGCGGTTCGGTGGCAGCCTGCGGTCTGGCTCAGGGCAGTGACCTGCCCGGCAGCGTGCTGCCGTTCATCCTTCGCGGCGTGACGCTCTACGGCATCGAATCAGTGATGGCCTCTAAGGCCAGACGAGAGACAGCGTGGGCGCGGCTCGGTTCCGACCTCGACCCAACCAAGTTGTCGTCGATCACAACCGTTCGGCCGCTCGACGATGCGATAGACGTGGCTGACGAGATCCTCGCCGGTCACGTTCGCGGCCGAGTGGTGATCACCACCGCCTGATCGTCGCCCGGTCTGGCGCCGGCCAGGCCGAGCTGTTGGCGGCCGGGCCGAGCTGTTTACCGTCAGGCCCACACGCAGTGGGCTTGGATGCTTCCGTCCTCGGCAACCCAGCCCTTGGTGGCTGCGTAACCAACCATCCCGGCGAATCGCTCAGCCCAATCGTCACTGACGCTTCCGGCAGCCATCCGGTGCACCGCTTGCGGCGTGATGTAGGCGTCCTCGCCGGACAACGATCCGGTATCCGAGTCCCGGAGGGCGTTACTCACGCCGTTGCGATCTACGCCGCGCGCTTCGAGATGGAAGCCCTTGCAGTCGTCGGGCTCTTCGAGGGTCACGCTTGGTGCTGTGCCCGCGGCGCTGGAAACGACGATGATCATGGCTGCGAGCCTGGCATGTCGAGGCCGAACCGTGCACGTTCAGCCGAAGGCACCAGCGCGAGGTACTCGTCGGGATGTTCGGCGATGTAGTCGCGCACGAACCAGCACGACGGCAGCACCTCCATGTGCGCCGACTTGGTCGCATCCAGCGCAGCGTGGATCAACGTTGCGCCGAGGCCGCGATTGCGGAATCGTGGCTCGATCAGCGTGTGCGGGAACTCGCGAGCATTGGCCCGCTGCACGTATTCAGTGAACCCGGCGAGCTCGCCGTCCACCGTGACCTCGAATCGCTGCGCCCCGGCGTTATCGCCGACAGTTGTAGCCATGTGGACAGTCTTGCACCGGCTCCCACCGTCTTGCACCGGCTCGCACCGGCTCAGCAGCAAACTGGCGCCGGCTCGCCTCTGCTTGTGCCGGTCGCCTCGACCGGGCGACGGCACCGGAGGGAGATCACGTGGCACGATCGTCGGATGCCGCATCCCCAGGGAGCAGGAGCCGATCACGGACGCCGGGCGCGTCAACGTGCCGCGGTGACCGCCCGCAGCGCCAATGTGCGCAGTCGCGAGCCGCAGGAGACAACCCCTCGTGGCAGGACCTGGGCGATCGCCGTCGTCGGCGTAGCGGCGGTGCTGGTGGCCGTCATCGGCGTGGCTTTGCTCACCGATGGAGGAGGCTCATCAAGCCCGCCGAGCAATCAGCTGAGCGCGGCGGTGGTGCCCGGAGCCTCCGGGCTGCTGGCTCTCGCCGATCCTCCCGCCAGCTACGCGGTGAGCTACCGATTCGACAGTCTCGACGGCGCCGACAACGCCGACGCCACAGCTCCCACCGTGGTCGGCAGTAGCTACACCACGTCCACCGAGGACTTCCTCGTGCAGCGTCCGTTCCGGGCGGTCATCACAAGTCGTGCGGGGCAGCCGCCGGGTGGCGCTCAACAGTGGACGATCACCTCCAACCTCGGCCTGTCGGCGACGACGACCACCGATCGTGAACAGCCCACCATCGACACGATCATGCCTTCGGCGGCCATAGGTGACTGGCGTCTCGACGCTGTTCTCGGTGACCTGGTGGCCGACAAGATGTTCGTGCCACGCGAGCGGCGCACGTTGCTCGGTCGGCAGTGCCAGGTATACCGCACCGGCTCACCGTTGGAGAACTACGACGTCACCGCACCGAGCGACAACGTCTACGCCGACGTGTGCATCGATGCCTCCGGACTGGTGCTCGAACAGGTCGCGATGAGCAACGGTCAGCTGCTCGAGCACCTCACCGCGGTGGCCGTAGACACCGCACCGACTCCGGTCGACTCGGACTTCCCGATCGTCGGGCAACCCGCCGCGGTCGCCGATGGTGGCACGTCTCTGAGCCCCGTCGGCGGCGTGCCGGCGGACAGCTCGTACTGGCAGTTCGCCACCGTTCCGGCCGGCTACACGCTTCAAGGTCGGTACGCGATGCAGCAGAACGTGACCGACCCCGGTTCCGTGTCGGCCGATGGTTCTGCCAAGGGTGCGGCGCCATCGACGGTGGTTGCGACGTACGTCGATGTCTACGTCGATGGTTCCGACACGATCGTCGTGCACCAGGGTCCGACATCGGCACAACCGACCGACAACACGGACACCGGTACGCCCGCCACAAGTTCGTCGCTCGGTGC
>JBDSMK010000106.1:0-2733 GCA_039915905.1 Ilumatobacteraceae bacterium | reverse complement strand
GGCGTGTCGCCGAGCGCGATCTTGGCGATCACGTTCACGAACAAGGCGGCGGAGGAGATGCGCCATCGGGTTGCAGCACTCGTCGGTCCGGTGGCCAAAGCGATCTGGGTCAGCACCTTCCATTCGGCGTGTGTGCGCATCCTGCGCGCCCAGGCCGGGCAGATCGGCTATCCACGCAACTTCAGCATCTATGACCAGGCCGACGCCCAGCGGCTTGCCGGCTACGTGATACGCGATCTGGGTCTTGATGCTAAACGCTTCCCGCCGCGAGCCGCGCACGGTCAGATCAGCCTTTGGAAGAACGAGCTGGTGACGCCGCGGCAGGCGATCGACGGCGCTTCGAACATCTTCGAACGCAAGCATGCCCAGATCTACTCCGACTACCAAGCGCGGCTGGCCAAGGCGGGGGCGATGGACTTCGACGACTTGTTGATGAAAACGGTGGAACTGTTCCGCGAGCACCCCGACGTGCTCGACTACTACCAGCGGCGGTTCGAGTACATCCTGGTGGACGAGTACCAGGACACCAACATGGCTCAGAACGAGATCGCCCTGCAGCTCGCCGCGCAGAGCAAGCAGATCACGATCGTCGGTGACGGCGACCAGAGCGTGTACGGCTGGCGAGGGGCCGACGTCCGCAACATTCTGCACTTCGAGGAGTTGTTCGACGATGTCACCACAATCGTCTTGGACCAGAACTACCGCAGCACTCAGGTGATCCTCGACGCTGCCAATGCCGTGATCGCCAACAACCCGGACCGCACGGACAAGCATCTGTGGAGCGACAAGGGCAGTGGTGACAGGATCGTGCGATACCAGGCTGAAGACGAGGGTGACGAGGCCACCTGGGTGGCCCGCCGGATGCAGGCGCTGCACGACGACTCCACACTGGCATGGAAGGAGATGGCCGCGTTCTACCGCACCAATGCCCAAAGCCGGGTGCTGGAGGATGCACTGATCCGCCGTGGCATCCCTTACAAGGTGGTCGGCGGTACCCGCTTCTACGACCGCCGCGAGATCAAGGACGCGATGGCCTACCTGCGCGCGGTGGTCAACCCGGCCGACGAGGTGAGCATCAAGCGGATCCTCAACGTGCCCAAGCGCGGCATCGGCGACACCAGCGTCGGCAGGCTCGATGCGTTTGCCGCGGCCGGAGGCATGACGTTTTTCGAGGCGTTGCATCGGGCCGATGAGGCCGGGCTGACCGGTCCGGCGAGCCGGGGAGTGGAGTCATTCGTGAGGTTGCTCGACGAGCTCGGCGCGCGGGTTGCTGCGGCGGAGAGCGACGGCGATCAAGTCGAGCCAGGCAGCGAGGGCGAAGGTTCTAGCCCGGTGAGCCCTGGTGACATCCTCCAGGCCGCCCTCGATGGCAGCGGCTACCTCGCCGAACTGGAGGCCGACGACTCACTCGAATCGGTGACCCGGGTGGAGAATCTCGGTGAGCTGGTCGGCTCGGCTCGCGAGTTCACCCGAATAGGTGAGTTCCTCGAACAGGTTGCTTTGGTTGCCGACACCGACGAGCTCGACGACGACAACAAGGTGATGCTGATGACCCTCCATTCGGCCAAGGGCCTTGAGTTTCCCGGAGTTTTCATCGTAGGAATGGAGGAGGGGGTGTTCCCTCACAGTCGAGCGCTTACAGAGCCGACGGAGATGGAGGAGGAGCGCCGCCTGGCGTATGTCGGTATCACCCGCGCCCAGCAGCAACTGCACCTCTCCCACGCATGGAGCAGGCAGCTGTTCGGGTCGACGAGCTACAACCCACCGTCGCGATTCCTCGACGAGATCCCCGTCGAACTGGTCGACCAACAGGGCAACGGTGGTGGTCACAGCACCTACGGTCGCCAGAGCTACCGTCAGCGCAGCTCGGCCCAAGCCGATCCGACGCCCTACCGGAGAACCGCCTTGGCCACGTTCGACCCCGACGAGGACGAAGCAGTACGACACCGGGAGCGAGTTGTGGAGGCAGCGATCAACGCTGGACGGCGCCCCGCGGCTCCGAGCAAGGCGAGTTCGGCGGACCTCGGTCTGCGAACCGGCGACGATGTCGAGCACCCCGCGTTCGGCGAAGGCGTGATCCTCGAGATCCGTGGTCAAGGTGACCGCGCCGAGGCCACCATCCGCTTCCGCGATGCCGGAACCAAGCACCTCGCGCTGGCCTGGGCGCCGCTGAAGAAGGTCTAGCCGGAACCTGCTCGGTGGCGATAACGAACCGACGGGGATGCGCCCGTGATTGAATGCTCAGATGTCTCTTGTCGTCCAACACAGCGCCGAGACGCTGCACCGGCGCAAGATGCTGAGCCGCACGTGGGCCGCGATCGTGGTCGCATGGTCGCTCATCCGAACGCTGATCGTGTGGGCGGCGTTGGGCAGCTACGGCATAAATCCGTGGATCTATCTCGGCATTGACCTGATCTCGGCGGGTGTGGACGCGTTCACCACACCGCGAATGGTGCTGGCGTTCGTCGACGATCACTACAAGCTGGCGGTGAGGTGGCTGGCCGCCTCGGCGGCAGCGTTCGTGGTACCCGACCTTTACATCTTCCTGGGGACCCGCACGATGCCCCGCCGAGTGATCGTGATCATCGTCGCGGTCATCATCTTGACGACGCTGGTGGCGATCTTCAGCGTCGCGCGCAAGGTGCAACAGGGTCGCCGGGCTCATCACGGAACCGTCGACGAGGTACCCCTCGACGTCTGAGCGGGCCTGTCACGAGGCATTCGTGGTTGAAT
>JBDSMK010000075.1:0-5017 GCA_039915905.1 Ilumatobacteraceae bacterium | reverse complement strand
TCGTGGCCGCGCGGCGCTCGAGACGCTGCAGCGGGTCAACGGCCGAATCGCGTCCCTGGCGAGAGTTGACGATGTGGCCCATGCAGCGCTCACCTACGGTGCTCTGGGCATCCGATCTGATGGTGGTGCGCTGCTGTTGGTCGACGAGAGCGGGTTGACGATCAAGGAGACGATCGACTCCCCGCTCGGACGAGGCGCGGACTGGACCGACGCAATCTGTCGGACGGCTCGTGACGCGGTCGATGCTCAAACCACCGTTTTCTCGACCTTTGACGGGCCTTCGTCTCAGTATTCCGTAGTCGGAATACCGCTGCAGATCATGAATCGAGTCATCGGCGCTGTCGTGTTCAGCTTCGCGGACTGTCGCGAGCTTTCGGCGGAGGAGATGTCGATGCTGGCCACGCTCGGATCACGCTGCGCCGGTGCGATGGAGCGCGCCTCGCTCTACGAACGCGAACGAACGATTGCATTGACACTTCAGCACCGGCTCTTGTCATCGCTGCCGCCTACCCCAGACTGGATCGATGCTGCAGCATGCTACGTACCTGCATCCGGCTTGGAGATCGGCGGAGACTGGTTCCAAATACTTGACGCCGGCGAGGGACGGATAGTTGCGATCATCGGTGACGCGGTCGGTCACGCACTGTCGGCGGCCGCGGCGATGGGTCAGTTGCGCGCGTCGATCGCCACCGCAGTCGCCAACGACCCGGATCCGGTGAACGCACTGGCCGCAGTCGACGTGTTCGCCGGGCGCGGCGCTGATACCGAGGCTGCATCAATGGCACTCATCCTGTTTCAGCCAGACGGGCTCGCTCACTATGCAAGTGCAGGTCACCCACCGATCGTTGTGGCCCCCGCCAACGAGGCTGCGCGACTCGTCGAGACGGGTCGCGGCCCGTTGCTCGGATTCCGAGGTGATCGACGATATGCGTCCGAGACGCTGAAGCTTCTCGATGGAGATGTCGTTGTGATGTACACCGACGGTCTCGTCGAACGTCGCGGCGAACCGTTTGATGACGGACTCGACCACCTTCTAGAAGCAGTCGAGGGCTGTAAGCACCTTTGCGCGCAGGACATCTGCGACTCCCTCATCGCCCGATTGGGGGCGCAAGGTCAACCCATCGACGATGTCGCGGTGCTTGTCTTGCGTCGGCGGTCCGGTCCTGAGGCGGCGCTTGAGATGATGACCCAGGGCTGACCCAGGGCTGACCCAGTGCTGACCCAGTGGTGACATAGGGGGTCTTTCTTGCGTGCCCTCGGCAGGATTCGAACCTGCGACCCTCGGTTCCGGAAACCGATGCTCTATCCCCTGAGCTACGAAGGCGGGTGCCGGAAGGATACCGACCCGCCCGGCACGTGCGACAAGGTTGCCGACGGGGTACAACTGTGTGCATGGACCAGCCGCAAAGCCCGCCGGAGAACCCGACCACTCCCGAGACGGTGACCGAGGCGGTGGCGTTCCTCGGCGATCTCGGCTATGCCTACGAGTTCCAGGTCACGTCTGAAGGCCTGACCGTCGAAGGCCGTGATGAGTTGCATGCTTTCGAGACAGCGCAGGTCGACTACCGGTTCCGGTTCGAGGGTGATAGTGACCCCGGCGACGAGGCGATCGTGCTGGGCGTCACCTGCAGCTGCGAGGTGCGCGGCGTGATCGTGTCTGCGTACGGCCCGAACGCCGACCCGATGCACACGGCCGTGCTGCGCGCGCTCACCCGGCAACCGCCGACGTGACGACCGTGCCCTAGATCGGCGAGGGCGGTTACGATCGGATCTTCATGGCCGATCCGCTGAACACCATCTCGGCGACGTTGCAGCAGGCCTTGGCCGAGGTCACCGGGCTTGCCGCCGCGTCGATCGATCCCGTCGTGCGTCCCAGCGATCGTGCCGACGCGCAATGCAACGGCGCACTCGCGCTGGCCAAGCAGACCGGCCGCAACCCACGCGAACTGGCGCAGGCAGTGGTCGACTCCGGGGCGTTGGGCGACATCTGCGCCTCGGCCGAAGTAGCGGGTCCTGGATTCATCAACCTCACCTTCCGGGCCGATTTCCTGGCTGCCCAGCTGACGGAGGCCATCGTCGACGACCGTCTCGGCGTCGCCGCATCCGCTCAGCCATTGACCTACGTCGTCGACTACAGCCACCCGAACGTGGCCAAGGAGATGCACGTCGGGCACCTGCGCACCACCATCATCGGCGACGCACTGGTGCGGATGCTGATGTTCGTCGGCCACAGCGTGCGGCGCGAGAACCACATCGGCGACTGGGGCCGTCCGTTCGGGATGCTGATCGAGCACCTCCTTGACCTCGGCGAAGCGGAGGCAGCGAACGAACTTTCGGTCGGTGATCTCAACGGCTTCTACCGCGGTGCCGGGGCAAAGTTCGAAGCAGACGACGAGTTCAAGGAGCGGGCTCGCCAGCGTGTGGTCGAACTGCAGCACGGCGACCCGGAA
Source organism: Ilumatobacteraceae bacterium (assembly GCA_039915905.1). Lineage (GTDB taxonomy): Bacteria > Actinomycetota > Acidimicrobiia > Acidimicrobiales > Ilumatobacteraceae > JAODBQ01. The sequence goes on along the minus strand of JBDSMK010000075.1, from coordinate 2,567 downwards.
ACGTTGCGGCTGTGGCGCCTGCTGGTCGACGAGAGCACGCGGTACTTCAACGATGTCTACCGTCGCCTCGGCGTGCTGCTGGTTGACGAAGATCTGATGGGCGAGAGTTCCTACAACGATGAACTGCCCGGCATCGTCGAAAGGCTTCGTGCCGCCGGCCTGTTGAGCACTAGCGATGGTGCCGAGGTCGTGTTCCCCCCCGGATTTCTCAATCGCGAGGGCGAGCCGCTGCCGCTGATCGTGCGCAACAGCGTCGGCGGGTTCGGCTACGCAGCCACCGACCTGGCGTGCGTGGTCGACCGCATCGAACGGCTACACGTCGACGTGCTGCTGTACGTGGTCGGTGCACCGCAGGCCCAGCACCTGGAGATGGTATTCGCAGTGGCACGGATGGCCGGTTGGCTGCGCCCGCCGGTGGAGGCGGTGCACGTGGCTTTCGGCAACGTGCTCGGCAATGACCGGAAGATGTTCAAGAGCCGCTCGGGGGAGACCGTCAAGCTCAGCGATCTGATCGACGAGGCGGTCGAGCGTGCCACCGCCGCCGTCATCGACAAAAACCCTGACATGGACGTGGCGGAGCAGCTCGAGGTTGGGCGGATGGTCGGCATCGGGGCCATCAAGTACGCCGACCTGTCCACTGACCGGATCAAGGATTACGTGTTCGACTGGGAGCGGATGCTGGCGTTCGAAGGCAACACTGCCCCGTACCTGCAGTACGCGCACGCCAGGGTCTGCAGCATCTTTCGCCGGGCAGGCGTGGATCGCGAGGCTGTGCGCGGTGGGATTCCGGCCACCGCAATGACCCAGGAGCGGGCCCTCGTGCTGCACCTGCTGCAGTTCGACAGCGCGGTACACGACACGCTGGAGCGATACAGCCCCCACCGGCTGTGCCACTACTTGTTCGAGCTGGCCCAGTCGTTCACTGCGTTCTACGACGCTTGCCCGGTGCTGAAGGCTCCCGACGAGCAGACCCGTCGCGGCCGGCTGACGCTGTGCGACAGCACGGCGCGTGTGTTGGAGCGTGGTCTCGGACTGCTTGGCATCGAAGCGCCGGACCGGATGTGAACGCGTTCCCCACCGGTCTGCTACCGGACACCGCCGAGGTGGCCGCCGACGGTTCGCTGGTCATCGGCGGCTGCGATGTGGGCGAGCTGGCAGCTACTTACGGCACACCGCTGTTCGTCTACGACGAAGCACATCTGCGAGCCCGTTGCTCTGAGGCAGTCGCCGCGTTCGGGCCTGGCCGCGCCGTCTACGCGACGAAGGCCTTCCTCTGTTCGGAGATGGCCCGGCTGGCCTATGAGGAGGGAATGCTGCTCGACGTCGCCAGCGGCGGTGAGTTGTTCATCGCCCTGCGTGCCGGTGTACCCGGCGAGGCGCTGGTGATGCACGGCAACAACAAGAGCATCGCCGAGCTGCAGATGGCGATCGAGGCCGGCGTGCGTCTCATCGTGGTTGACAGCTTCGACGAACTCGACCGCCTCGACGCGCTGCATGCCGCCGGTTCACCGGCGCCGCGGGTGCTGGCGCGGATCACTCCGGGTGTGCACGCCCACACTCACGAGTTCATCGCCACCGGCCAGGACGACTCCAAGTTCGGCTTCAACTTGGGTAACGGTGATGCCGCCCTCGCCGTCGATCGCATGCGCCGTTCGCCGTCGGTGCATCTCGATGGTTTGCACTGTCACATCGGCTCAAACGTGTTCTCGGTCGCCAACTTCGCCAAGGCGGTGGAAGTGATGGCCGCATTCGCGGGCCCCCTCGGCCTACCTGAGTTGGTGCTCGGTGGCGGCCTCGGTGTGGCATACGTGGACGGTGAGGAGGCGCCGACGATCACTCAGTGGGCAAACGTGTTGCTCGACTCGTGTCACGCTCTAGGCGTGCGCAGTCGGATCAGCGTGGAGCCAGGCCGGTCGATCGTCGCCGCGGCGGCGATAACCGTCTACACGGTGGGCACGGTGAAGCACATCCCAGGCGTGCGTACCTATGTGGCGGTCGATGGAGGGATGAGCGACAACCCGCGCCCGGTGCTCTACGGCAGCGGCTACGAGGCGTTCCTGCCGGCCGACGTACACCGTGCGCGTACCTCACGGGCCCGCCTCGTGGGCAAGCACTGCGAGAGCGGCGACGTGCTGATCTTCGACGCTGCCATACCGGACGACCTTCGGGTCGGGGATCTTTTGGCAACCCCGGTTACTGGTGCGTACGGCCATTCGATGGCCAGTAACTACAACAAGCTGACCCGCCCACCCGTGGTATTCGTCGCCGACGGCGCTGCCCGACTCGTGGTGCGGCGCGAGACCTATGAGGACTTGATTCAATGCGACGTGTCGATCGAGCGATGAACCGCAAAGGAGTGGTCAGCAAGATCCTGGAGGTGCTCGGTCGTGCCCGCCGGCCGGCGGCGCAGCGACCCACTGCCATCGACATCTGCTACAACCCGTCGCTGGACGGCGATGCCGACCCAGGCGAGGTGGTATGGACATGGGTCAATTACGAGGAGGACCCAACTCAGGGCAAGGACCGGCCAGTGGTGATCATTGGCCGTCGTGGTGCACATCTTGTCG
>JBDSMK010000020.1:0-4378 GCA_039915905.1 Ilumatobacteraceae bacterium | reverse complement strand
GGCTGGGGCGGGTGGGCGGGCGGACGCTGTCGGCTGATGTTGCGGCAGGTGCAACAATTTCCGACAGCGTTGGGTTTGGGGTGCGGGTCGGAGCGGCGGCTGTGAGCAGGACGAGTGGGGTTACTCGTGGCCGGTCCGGTAGAACCAGTACCCGTGTCGAGGCCAGAGCGAGGTGGGCGAGCAGCGAAACAAGGCCGAGGCGGCCGGCCTCCGCTGCCTGCCGGTTTCTGGCCGCTGTGGACCACGGTGGCTCTGGATCTCATCGGCTTCGGCATTGTTGTGCCGATCCTCGGCCAGTACGCGGAACGCTACGGAGCGTCAGGGCTGACCGTTGGGCTGCTGTTCGCTTCGTATTCGATGGCCCAATTGGTCGCCGCCCCGCTGCTCGGTCGGCTCTCCGACCGCATCGGGCGCAAGCCGGTGATCGTCGTCGCGCTGATCGGAACGGCCTTGGGGAGTTTTCTCACCGGCGCCGCGACCGTGTTGTGGCTGCTGTTCGCCGGCCGGATAGTGGATGGTGCATCCGGCGGCAGCCTGGCAGTGGCTCAAGCCGCGGTCACAGACATCGCCCCCGAATCTGAGCGGCCGCGGTTGTTGGGATTGCTCGGAGCGGCATTTGGAGTCGGTTTCGTGCTCGGCCCGGCCATCGGTGGGCTGGCCGCGCTGGGCGGTCCGCACGTGCCGTTCTACGTCGCCGGAGTGCTGGCCACGATCAACGCGGTCGCGGCGATGATCCGTTTGCCGGAGACGAACCGGCCTGGGGTCGGCCACAACCAGCCGGCCGTCGAGCACGGCATCCATCTCGTGCACGTACCCCACTTACCGGCGTTGCGCCACCTCGCCGTCGTGGGGTTCATCGCAGTGTTCGCGTTCACCTCGTTCGAGGCGACGTTCTCGTTGTTCGGCAGCCGTCGCTTCGGCCTCACCGAGTCGGGCACATCCGTTGTGTTCTTGCTGATCGGACTCGTGCTGGTGGTGATGCAGGGCGGCCTCTATGGCCGGCTCACCGACCGCGCCGGGGTCGGGCGGCTGTATGTCGTGGCGTTGGTGTTGATCGGCATCGGACTGGCGCTCACCAGCGTGTCCACCACCTGGGCAGTTCTGATCGTGGCTCTGATCGCACTGGCGCTCGGGCAGGGTGTGGCGTCGCCGTCGATCACCACCCTCGTCACCCAGCACGTCCCGCCCGGACGTCGCGGTGAAGCGCTCGGGTTCCAGCAATCTGCTTACGCTGTGGCGCGCATCGTCGGGCCTCCGGCTGCCGGCGCGTTGTACGACCACGTCGGCATCTGGAGCCCCTACGCGGCTGGCGGGGCGTTGTGCGCGCTCGGCGCGGTACTGATGCTTGGCTGGCGGCTGCACCATTCGGTTCAATCCGCCCAGGAGTTGGCGGTGGGCGTTTCAGGGACTGTGCTTGGCGACGCAGGGCGCGCCGTTGCACACATCGATCAGGGTGTCGTCGAATAGGAAGCTGGCCTTCTGACGGCGTACGACCGAGTCGGCGCGGGGGTCCTCGTGGGAGTCGTCACCGACCGATGGAGCCGTGTCGGTCAGCGGGATCTGGGCCATCCCGGAATCCCAGACGATCACCCCCGAACCGCTCGACGGGTAGGTGGTTGTCTTCAGACCCCACCCTGGTTCCACCTCCTGGCTGCGGCCCGGTGCTGTCACCGGGCGGTGGATCGTGGCACCGATCGTGCGGGCTTCGACCATTGCCGCGATGTCCGACACCTGATGGTCGCCGAACGCCACGTCGAGCAGTAACGGCTTGGCTTTCGTGCCCGGGTATGGGTTGCTGGTGACGTGCTGGGCGTAGCCGCCACCCTCGCCGCGGTCCCAGAGCATCTGGGTCATCGCCAGGATCAGCACCCGGTCGAGGTCGTTCGGGTACGCCGGCTTGAACACCGCCAGGTAAGTGGCGAAGTCGACCGAGCGGGGCAGCAGCAGGCTGTAGTTCATGCCAGGTACGCCGAGCACGGCGCGCTCGATGTCGGGCGAAACCGCGGCGAGCATCAAACCCATGATCCCGCCCTGGCTGTTGCCGTCGAAGTCGAGGTGGTTGGGGTCGATCATTGCCGCCCCATCGGAGCGCTTGAAGTTCTTGTCGTCGACCAGCCCGCCCGGGCGGGTCATCAGCCGGCCGAGAAAGATCTGGTTGAGGACTCCTTGCTGCAGACGGTCGGCCACCGTGTTGAACGTGCCGAACTGGCCGAGCGTGGCGACCGCGTTGGGCACGTCGTCCTCGCTCATGCCTGCCCACTTCGTGGCGCAGAACACGATGTTGTCCTCGTTGGCGAACGCACGCACGTTGCCGGCATTGATCTCCAGGTTTGAGCCGAGCAGACCGTGGCCGTACTCCACCAGGTGGGCCGGTGTGGTTGCTGCCATTGTGGCCACGCTCACGTTGCAGGCGAACCCGGCCTGCATCGTGCCGTTGACCGACGGCAGCGCGTCGGGTGATGTGGCAGTGTCGACGTCGTAGTGGAACGCGTTGCCGGGTGAGCCGTTGCCCGTCAAGTAGTTCGGCACGGTGTACGTGCCTTCAACGTGCAGCGCGACGTTGTCCTGGGGCTTCGGGGTGACAGTCGTGATCGTGTACGCCGGCGACTTATCGGGACCGAGCGCGGCCAGCGCATCGTCGCGGATGTGCAGCATCCGACCGGCGATGTTGTCGGCCGATGCGGTGGTGAACGACCATGCCAATTGCAGTGTGCTGCGCTCTACGCCCGCCGAGGTCAACGCGGCGAGGGCCGCTTCCATCTCAGGCCGCCGGCTTTCGATTTCGGGTATCGAGGTGGACAGCTGGTCGCGATAGACACGGAACGTGGCGCTCGGCGTGATCGTCTGCCCGTCGGAGGTGCGCATGCCACGGATGCCGACGACGAACGTGTGCCCTTCGGCCAGCGCGACGGCGGCGTGGATCTGAAGCAGTCGGTCGGTGTCGGAGGCGGCTTGGGCGTCGAGCTCGGCCCACAGGGGGATCCGATCGCCGGACTTCTCGTCGATCAGTACAACTGTGGCGTCGGCAGCGAGCGATGACTGCAGGTCGGTCCACGACGGCAACTTCGAGGCGGTGGCATCCAGGCCGGCGAAGTACGCCAGCATTGGAGTGTTCGGGCTGAAGCCGTCGTTGCGGTTCCATTCGGCGGGGTTGATCGCCACCCCTGCAACGTTGGCCGACATCCCTGCGGCCGGGAAGGCGACCCGTCGGCCTGTGGCACTTTTCGTGTCGGTGGTGGTGTAGGCGTTGCTCGGAAACGGCAGTAGGCATCGCTTGCTGTCCAGCGCGTCGCAGCCGGCGGGTGCTGCCGCCAGTGCCGCCTTCACGCCGCCGAGGGTCGCGTCGTCGGCAGCAACGGTGGTTGTCGTCGGTGTGGCGGTGGTGCTCGGTTCGGCGATGGTTGTTGTTGCCTGCTCGCCTGCCGCGGCCGACGTCGCCGGAGCCGGTGGCGGCGACGTGACTGGTGCCTTCGCCGTGCTGCTGCTGCACGACGCCGCTGTCAACGCGATGGCGACCAGTGCGATGGTCCATGACTTCGAACTCATTGTCTCTCCCCCGATGTGTTGCGAGACCCTCGCAGGTATTTCGACACCCGCATGCTCCGCCAACTGTGTCACGCGGAGCTGATTGTGTTGCGCTTCGCCAAGGTACGACGGTACGGTTACCCGCAGGTAACTTACCGGACGGCATGGGGCCGCCCGCCAATCGACAGGGGTGCCGCGATGGCCGAGTTCGCGCTCAACGAAGACCAGCTCCAGATTCAGAAGTGGGTTCATGACTTCGCCGAGACCGTGATCCGGCCGGCCGGCCATGAGTGGGATGAGCGCGAGGAGTTCCCCTACCCGATCGTTCAGCAGGCCGCCGAGATCGGACTGTACGGCTGGGAGTTCCTGATGAACGCGGTCGGTGACAAAACCGGTCTCACGTTGCCGGTGGCGATCGAGGAGATCTTCTGGGGCGACGCCGGCATTGGCATGGCGATCATGGGTTCTGCGTTGGCAGCGGCCGGGATCTCCGGCAACGGCACGCCCGAGCAGGTGCTGGAGTGGGTGCCGCAGTGCTACGGGACCGCCGAGAAGATCGCGCTCGGCGCGTTCTGCGTCAGCGAACCCGACGCGGGCAGCGATGTGTCGTCGTTGCGCACCCGAGCGGTGTACGACGAGGCCACCGACGAATGGGTGCTGAACGGCACGAAGGCGTGGATCACCAATGGCGGCATCGCCGATGTGCACGTCGTGGTTGCCGCCGTGGAGCCCGAACTCAAGGGTCGCGGCCAGGCCAGCTTCGTGGTGCCGCCCGGCACGAAGGGGCTAAGCCAGTGTCAGAAGTATCTCAAGCACGGGATCAGGGCTTCACACACTGCCGAGGTCGTGCTCG
>JBDSMK010000507.1:0-4899 GCA_039915905.1 Ilumatobacteraceae bacterium | reverse complement strand
GAGGACCTTGTCGACCTGCTCCTGGTCCTCTGCGACCAGCACCTTGGAACCGGAGTTCTGCAACAGGTACATCAGTTCAGCCGGAGGGTTCGTGGGGTACACGCCGACGACGATTGCCCCGAGGGTCTCGTTGGCGACATCGGCGTACACCCACTCCGGACGGTTCTCTGCGTGGATCGCCACCCGGTCACCACGACCTACGCCGAGCGACTCCAACCCGAGGGTCATCGCCGCCGCCGAGTCTCGATAGGTCTGCCAGTCGATCGGCTGCCACACACCACGGTACTTGTGGCGGAACACGACCCGGCGCGGATGGCGCCGGGTCTGTTCCACTAGCAGCCTCGGAACGGTGTCAGCCGAAGCTGCCACCGCCGAGACATCCATCAGGCTCCGTCCGCCAGGGTCCACGACTTGGCCAACGGTGATTCGAAGAACGGGGTCACCGGCTCACCGAACGTGGTGGTCTCGTTGACCTTGTCGATGCGCACCAGGCGCGACGGGATCCGCTGGTCTGGCGTCGCTCCGTAGGTGTAGTCAGCCGAGGCAACACCGTTGTTGACGACCTTCAGCCCGTCCTCTGCCGAGGAGATGCCCTTCAGCGACAGGTCGCCGAGGTCACAGGCCCGCTGCAGCAACTGCGCCGAGGTGGCACCATTGACCCAGCCGGTGACTACGTAGTCCTGGCCTGGTTCGTTCGGGGCGATTGCCTTGTAGTTCGTCTCCAGGTCCTTCATCCCAGGCACATCTTCGCCGTAGGAGACCATCGAGGTGGTGAACCGGTAGTTGTCGAGCAGTTTGCCGAGCGGCTTGACCATAGAACTGGCAAACGATGCGCTCATGCCCAGCCACAGCGGGTGGTAACCGATCTGGTCGGCGGCTCCGAGCAACTTGCCGACTTGCGAGGAAATGACGTGCAGCCACACGACATCCGCGCCGGAGTCCTTCATTGCCTGAGCCTGGGCGGTGAGGTTCTGATCGGCGGGGGTGTAGGTGGTGGAACCGACGATCTTCACCTTCGGGTTGTGCGCGGCCACGTACTGCGCTGCCTTGAACCCGGCCTGGCCGAATGCGTCTGCCTGGTAGACCACGCCGAGCTTGAGGTTGCCGTCGGGCCCTGCCTGGTTTTCGGCCGCCCAGGAGATCCCGTTGACCACTTCCAAGGAGAAGGGGGTGATGAACAGCAGTACGTTGTCCAGCGCGATCACGGACTCGCTGCCCGTGTTGGCCAGCGTTGCCATGTTGTCGCGCTTGATGTCAGCCGAAAGGCCGAAGATCGCTGCACTGCCGACGATGGCCATCATCGCCACCTTGTCGTGGATCGCGCGGTACTCCTGGATCGCCAACTGCGGGTCGTACTTCGTGTCGTGGCGCTCCAGAACCAGCTTTCGGCCGCACACACCACCCTTGTCGTTGACCATCTTGAAGTAGGCATCCATGCCGTCAGCGGCCGGGATCGCCAGGTTGGCCACCGGGCCGGTGAATCCGTTGAGCACCGCGACGTGGATCTCTGTATCGGTGACACCGGGGCCGGTCTTGACCTTGGTCGGGTCCATTGTGGAACCGGAGGTGGTCGCCGTGCTGCCCGCCACGGTTGTAGACGCGCCGCCGGACGCCGTGGTGGATGCCCCGGTGTCGGCGGTGGTCGGTGCACCGGTGGACGGTGCACCGGTAGTGGCTGGCGTAGTGGATTCTGACTTCTTGTCGCTGCTGCAAGCGGCGGCGATGAGCGCCACTCCAAGCACTGCAGCAACAAGCGTCTTCGACATCCCACGGTTGGTGGTGCGCCGTGTCAGCATTGTCTCCCCCTTGATAAATGACGCGATCCGCGTCAGATGATAGATGACGCAATTCGCGTCAGACTTCCCTCTCCCGAGGCTGGCCTGATGATAACACCAGTTTCAGGTTTGACAGAATCTGAAACTGGATTCATGTTGCTGGACGGGTGGGTATAGGATGAAAGGAAACAAAGGGGGTTGTCTCATGACCGACACCATCACCGTCACCAAAGCAAACACCGGTGACAACGTCAAGACCAGCACCGCTACCGCAGTGCCCGGGTCCGTTACCACCCGTCCGGCCGGCCTGCACCACGTGGCGTACGCCTGCAAGGACATCGAGGCCACTCATCACTTCTACGAAGATCTGATGGGCTTTCAGTTGGTGCACACCGAAGTCGAGAAGTTCGAAGGCGGCGGCTACTTCCGGCACACGTTCTACGACCTCGGCGATGGCACCTGCATCGCCTTCTTCGACGTCCACGGCGTCGGCGAAAAGGCCGACTGGACCGGCGCCATCTCCACCGGCAACGGGCTACCGGTGTGGGTCAACCACATCGCCTTCCAGGCCGACGCCGCCCGCCAAGAAGAGGTACGCGTGCGGATGACAGCCGACGGGATCAAGCCGCTGATGGAAATCGACCACGGCTGGTGCCAGTCGCTCTACTACCTGGATCCCAACGGGATCATGGTCGAGTTCTGCCGCGACACCCCCGGGTTCACACCGGATCCCGAAGAAGCGCGCAAGCGGTTCACGTCTACCGATCGGCACAACGACGGCAAGACCATCAAGGCCTGAGTTCGCTGCGTACCAGGTCGGCGGCGGCAACCATCGCCGCCGACTTGGCCCAGGCCACGCCGCGCGGGAGGTACTTGCAACCGCAGTCCGGGGCTATCACCAGACGATCGGCAGACATGTGCTGCAGCGCGGCGCGGATCCGCGCAGCTACCACATCGACGGTCTCTATCGCAGTGTCTCGCAGATCGAGCACACCGAGCTCCACCCGCTTCGAAGGCAGCGCCTCCAGAACCGCGAGGTCGAGACGAGGCTGAGCCGCCTCGATCGAGATCTCGTCCACCGCACATGCATCGAGTTCCGCCAGGAAGTCGTAGCCGGTCGGCTTGTCGGCGACGTGCTTGCCATAACCGAAGCAGACGTGCAACACGGTGGAGCCGGTGATCCCGAGCAGCGCTCGGTCGATCGCCGCGACACCGTATTCGCGCGCCGCCTCCGGGCGGGCCTGCAGATATGGCTCGTCGATCTGCACGAAGTCGGCGCCGGCAGAGAACAGATCGCGGATCTCGGCGTTCACAGCGTCCGCGTAGGCCATCGCCAGCGCAACCGGGTCGCGGTAATAACGATCGTCGGCCTGCTGGGTCATGGTGAATGGCCCCGGCAGCGTGATCTTGATCGGCTTGTCGGTGTAACGGCGCATCAGCGCCACGACATCGGCCTCCACCGTGCGAACCCGGCTGACCGGACCGACCACCCGCGGCGCCGGAACGGTCTTGCCGGTGCGGTCGAGCATCTCCCCCGGATGCTCCAGATCGAGGCCTTCGAGCGCGTTGGCGAAGCGGTTGGAATAGCTCTCCCGGCGGGACTCCCCGTCGGTGATGATGTCGAGTCCGACACGATCCTGCTCACAAACCGCCAATGCGGTCGCGTCGGCCTGGGCTTCGGCGAGATTGGCCTCCGGAACACGCCACAGATCGTGGGCAGTAACGCGGACGGGCACGTGCCCGGTGAGCTGCTCGCGGTCGATAAGCCAGTCGGGTTGCGGCCAACTACCCACCAACGTGGTGGGCAGCAAAGGCAGTGCCGGGCGGGAGGTTTCAGCACTCATGGCTCAGCCCACACTGCGGCCGCGGCCGGCCCAGTACGGCTCACGCAATACCCTGCGCAGCACCTTGCCTGCCGGGTTCCGGGGCAGGTCGTCAACCACGTCTATGCCGGTCGGAGCCTTGTAGTGCGCCAGCCGTTCACGGGCGAAGGCGATCAGCTCGGCCTCGTCGATAGTCGTCCCGGGCTTCACCACGATGACCGCCCGCACGGTCTCACCCCAACGCTCGTCGGGAACGCCGATGACGGCGGCATCGGCCACCGCCGGATGGGTTACGAGCACGTGCTCGACCTCAACCGGATAGACGTTCTCCGCGCCGGAGACGATCACATCGGATAGCCGGTCGGTCAAGAACAGGTACCCGTCCTCGTCCATATGGCCGGCGTCACCAGTTCTCAGCCAGCCGTCGGCCATTATCGTCGCCGCGGTGGCCTCTGGACGGTTGAGGTAGCCGATCATCTGCTGGTTGCTGCGAGTCCACACCTCTCCCGTCTCCCCGGTGGCGCGCGGCTGCCCGGTCTCCGGATCAGTGACCTGCACCTCGATGCCGGCCGGCGGACGGCCCGCCGAGCTCAGCCGGCCGTGCGGATCGGCCGGATCATGATCGGCCGGGCCGAGATAGGTGATCGGACCGCCGGTTTCGGTCATCCCGTAGGCCTGAGCCAGGTCGCAGCCGAAGGCTTGAACCGCTGCTGCCAGCAGGGTGGGCGAGATCGGCGAGGCACCGTAGGCCAGCGTCTGCAGGCTGGACACGTCGGCGTCGGCCATCGCCGGCAGCTTCATCACCATCTGGATCAGCGCCGGCACCAGCAGTGCCTGGGTCACGTGATATTCGGAGATCGCGGCGAGGATCTGCGACGGGTTCGGATCGCGCAGCATCAAACAATGCGATCCGCAATATCCGGGCAGATAGGTCCAGCCGGTGCCGGCGGTGTGGAACACCGGGGAGCACACGAGCACAGTGGATTCGGTGTTCATGTCCCATGGCACCTCACGGGCGAGGTTGGCGGAGATTCCCGACACTGGCAGCATCGCTCCCTTGGGTATCCCCGTGGTGCCCGAGGTGTAGAAGATCAAGGCGATGTCATCCGGCTCCGCTACGAGCCCGGGATCGGTGTCCGGCTGCGACGCCGCCCATTCTTCGACGCGCTCACCGGCGACGAGCACCGGCGACACCCCGGCTGCGGCTGCGGCCTGCTCCAAGGTGGCACGGAACTCGTCGTCGACCACCACCACGGAGGGCGCCGCGTCGCTCAGCAGTGGCGTCAGCTCAGCGACAGTAA
>JBDSMK010000505.1:0-5460 GCA_039915905.1 Ilumatobacteraceae bacterium | reverse complement strand
GTGGCCCAACGCGAAGATCGGCAATCCGGATGTCAACAACAACGGTGTTGGTCGGTTGTTGGTGCGGGTGGGTTCAACGAACTCCGCTAACGGCTTCGTCGGAAATGTAGACGGTGTCGTGATCGGTGTCGCTGCCGGTGCCGCCTCTACGGTGACGAGGTTCGACTTCGAGCCTTCCGCTCCAACGGCACCGATAGATGTGACGGCGACGCCGGGTGACGCCTCGGCGAGCGTGTCATGGACTGCGTCGGCCGACGACGGCGGTCTTCCCGTCACCTACACGGTGACGTCGGATCCAGCCGGCGCTGTGTGCACGGTGACGGGTACGACGGCGTCTTGTACTGGCCTCGCCAACGGTGTCCCTGTGACGTTCACCGTGGTTGCCGCCAACGCGGTCGGTAGCAGTGCTCCAGCGGTGTCGCGCACTGTCGAATCATCACCGCCTGTGCCCGCGCACCTCGCAGACTTCGTCGGTGTCGGACCGGTCAGGGCGCTTGACACTCGTCCGGGGGAAAGTCCCAACGCCGTTCTCAACGTGACCAAGGCAATGATCAACCCGAACAACGTGTTGAAGGTCAAGCTCGCCGATCTTCCCGGTTACGTGCCGGCGGCGGCCCTTGTCGGAGCAGTTTCATTGAACGTCACCGCTGTCAACCCGGTAGCTGCCGGCTTCATCGCGGTCTATCCGTGCGGTGCTCAGGCTCTGGTGTCGAACGTGAACTTCGGCGCTAATCAGGTGGTGCCCAACGCCGTCATCACGCCAGTCTCGGATTCCGGCGAGGTGTGTTTCTACAGCAACGTGGCGACCGACATCATCGTCGACGTCAACGGCTACTTCCGGGCCAATCAGGGCTTCCACCCAGTAAGCCCCAAGCGAGTCTTCGACACCCGTGCGATCGACGCTGGCGGCACGCCGACATCTGGCGTGCTGTTGCCCGGCACGACTCGGACGAAGGTGACGCCGGCCGCCGACCTGCACATCAAGATCACAGACCTTCCGGGTGGAGTGGTACCCGCAACCGATGTCGGCGCGGTGTCTCTGAACGTCACCAGCACCAACGCAACGGCCGATGGCTTCATCACCGTCTACCCCTGCACCACGGCGACCGAAGTGTCCAACGTCAACTTCTCGGCCGGTGTATCGGCGGCGAACGCCGTGATCACCCCGGTGTCGTCGACTGGGGAGATCTGCTTCCACGTGTACGCCCCGACGGACATCATCGTTGACGTCAACGGCTGGTTCGCAACCACCTCCGACTTCCAAGCTGCGGGGCCGGTTCGGGTGTTCGACACTCGTCCTGGCTTCAGCCCGGCAGCCGTCACGTCCGTGCCGAAGGTGCAACTGACGCCAGGCCACGACCTCTCGGTCGAACTCGTCGACATCTCCAGCGCGGTGCCGGCGAATGGCGTGGATTCGGTGTCATTGAACGTGACTGCGGCCAACGCTGCGGGCTTCGGCTTTGTCACCGCCTACCCCTGCGGAACGTTGCCGGGGGTATCCAACCTGAACATCTATGCAAATCAGGTGAAAGCCAACGCGGTGATCGTACCTGTGTCGCCGAGCGGGAATGTGTGTTTCCACAGCAACGTGGCCACCGACTTGATCGTCGATGTGAACGGTTGGTTTGCCAAGGTTCCGTGAGCTGAATCACATTGTTTGCCGCTCTGATTCACATCCGGACGACGGGCGTACGTCGTCGCTGTGTGAATCAGAGCGGTCGCGGGCCGGGGACCAAGCGGCTGCGATCAGGGGGTCAGCAGACGGCTGAGGCGGCGATCGACGATCCGCAGGCCGATGTAACCGAGCACCGCAAGATACGCGGCGTTGACCAGCAGGCTGGGCCCAACGTCGCCGAGAACCAGCGAACGGACCATGTGCACACCCTGATACAGCGGGGAGAACTCCACCACCACTTGCATCCAGCGCGGATACACGGTGATGGGGTAAAAGGTCGCGGAGAACAAGAACAGCACGAGTTGCGTCATGGTGACGTATTCGAAGTCTTCAAAGCTGCGCATGTAGCCGGTGGCGGCCATACCCATCGCAGCGAACGCGAAGCCGATCAGGGAGCAAGCGGGTAGCGCCAGTAATGCCCACCACGAGACGAACAATCCCATGAAGCCCATCACGATGAGGAACGCCACCGAGTAGATCAAGCCGCGCAATAACGCCCAGGTGATCTCGCCGACGGCCACATCACGAACTCGCATCGGGGTGGCCAGCACTGCGTCGTAGAGCTTGTCGTGCTTGAGCTTGAAGTAGACGTTCATCGTGGAGTCGTAGACCGCTCCGTTGAACGCCGACGATGCCAGCAACGCCGGCGCGACGAAAACCCTGTAGCTGATCGGCTGTCCGTCTGGGCCGACGAGGTGGCCGACCAGCGCGCCGACCCCTACACCGATCGACAGCAGGTAGAACAGCGGCTCGAAGAACCCGGATACGAGGATCATCCAGTTGTGCTTGTAGTGCACGATGTTGCGTTCCACCAGCCGGCGACCACGTCCGTGGTGGCGGCGGCTGAGTGCCGCCAGCGAATCGAGCGCCACGCTGCCGCTGATCGATGGCGCCTGTGCGTCTCCGCCGGATGCGCTCACGGTGTTAGCACCTTGCGATAGAGGCGCGAAGCTGCCGACACACCGGCCATCACGAAGGCAACGAGAACTGCGACGTGCCCGATGCTGGCCCACAGCGGCACCACCCCGATAGCGAGATCGCGACACAACTCCACGCCGTGCCACATCGGTGTGATGTACGCCAGTGGGCGGATGGCAGCCGGAAGCTGCGACACGGGGAAGAACGCACCAGCGAACAGCGACATCGGGGTGATCACGAAACGGTTGACCGCCGCAAAGCCGCCGTCACTCGTCAACGTCACCGAATAGGCGGCCATCGGCGCGGCCACCGCCATCCCGCACAGAGTTGCTGCCGGGATGGCGAGCACGACCAACGGAGACTTGACCGCCCCGAACAGCAGCATCACGACCACGAACATCGCGCCGACGGTGACCGCGCGGAACGTCATGTACACGAGGTGGCCAATCATCGCGTCGTGTGGTGTGAGTGGTGAGTTGATCATCGCGACGTACGAGCGATCCCAGCGGACCGCACCGTTGACCGGCCACATCGCCTCCTGCGAGGCGACCATCAACGTTGTCATCGCCAATAACCCTGGTGCCAAAAACGTGACGTAATCGACGCCTCCGAGGCGGTTGCCGATCGCCGCGTTCTTGTCGACCAGTGAGCCGAGACCGATGCCGATCGCCGCCAGGAACAGGAGCGGGCGGAGGAAGCTGGAGAACACCGATCCGCGCCACGTGCGACGGTACATCGTGGTCCAGTGGGCCGTGGCCCGCATCCAAGGAGCAGACATCGCGGTGAGTCAGTCCACCAGGGTGCGACCGGTAAGGCGCAGGAACACGTCTTCGAGCGTGCTGCGCCGCACCAGCACGGTCTCCGGTTGCAACCCGCGGCGGCTCACCGCTTCGGCGGCTTCATCGCCGTCAGCGGTGTACAGCAGAACGCGGTCCGGCAGCACCTCGACCCGCTCGGCGAGGTCCGCGACCTTGTCGGCCATCGCCTCGTTCTCGTCCGGTGCGAAGCGCAACTCCACCACTTCACGCGAGGAGTGGTCGGCGATCAGCTCCAACGGCGAACCCTCCGCCGCGATGCGACCCTTGTCCATAACCACCAACCTGTCGCACAACTGCTCGGCTTCGTCCATGTAGTGCGTCGTCAGCACCAGCGTCACACCTTGCAGCTTGAGGCGGTAGAGACGATCCCACAGCACGTGGCGGGCTTGCGGGTCGAGGCCGGTAGTCGGCTCGTCGAGAAGCAAAATGTCGGGCTCGTTGATCAACGCCCGGGCAATTGTGAGCCGCCGTTTCATTCCGCCGGACAGGGTTTGCACCATCGCCTTGGCACGGTCGGCGAGCTGGGCGAACTCGAGCAGCTCGGCTGCGCGCTTACGGGTCACCTTGCGTGACAGGTCGAAGTATCGGCCGTAGATCAACAGGTTGTCCAGCACGGTCAACTCGGTGTCGAGGGTGTCGTCTTGCGGTACAACCCCGAGGCGGGCACGTATCTGAGCGCCATGGGTGGAAGGGTCCATTCCTAGGATCCGCAACTCGCCCGACGTGCGTGGTGAGGTGCACCCGATCATCCGCATCGTCGATGACTTGCCGGCGCCGTTGGGGCCGAGGAAGCCGAACGCCTCACCGGAGGTTACGGCTACGTCAATGCCGGCCACGGCGACGAAATCGCCGAACTTCTTGGTTAGGCCGTGCGCCTCTATCAATGCCCCCACTGACCGAACGCTACTTCTTGGAGCGGATCTTCGAACGGGCAATTGCGACCCGTTCCGAGGAAGTCAAGACGACGTGTGGAGAGCGGCTATCGTGACGCCGACGATCCGGCAACTGGGGTGGATCGGGAATTGGAGCAAGGCAATGGCAACGGGCACCGTCAAGTTCTTCAATGCGCAGAAGGGCTACGGCTTCATCTCACGTGAGGGTGGCGATGATGTCTTCGTGCACTTCTCGAACATCGAAGGGTCGGGCTACCGCTCGCTCGAAGAAGGGCAAGCAGTGGAATTCGAGGTAGGCCAGGGCCGCAAGGGCGACGAGGCCCTCAAGGTCAAAGCAATCTGACCCTGTCGGCGCCGATCAGCCGGCACCGCCACCCGAATGCCACAACTCGAGCGGGGTCAGATGGCGCGGGCCGGCAAACGGCAATGCGACCGCAGTGCCGCTGCCCGCTGCGCTGTACGCGGCACAGACAACCTGTAACACGTCGCGTCCGAATGCAGCGCTCATCGTCGGCGTTCGACCATCGGCTGAATCGTCCACCAGGGCCTTCAACTGAGCGACGTAGCCGAACTGCTCAACAGCTGCCACAGGAGCAGTGATCGGGGGCAGCGCGATTGCCTCGCCGTTGAGCTCCAACGTCGGTGTCGGCATCAGATCGGCACGTAGCACACCAGTCGCACTGGCTACCTGCACGTCCCACACGGTGGTGGGGCCGCCCTGCCAACTGGATACAACGTGGGCGTGCAAACCCGATGCAAACTGCAGAGTCACATCGGCGTGCTCGTCGCTGTTATGGCCCTCACCGCCACGCAACTGCGCCGTCACCGCCACTGGTCTGCCCTCGCCTGCTGCGGCCGCCACTAGTAGCGCGATGGCCAGGGGATGCACGCCGAGATCGAACAACGCGCCGCCGCCCCACTCGTCGGACGTGAAATCGCCCCATGTCGGCAACGCCTGAATGGTGCGCACCTCGAGATGTTCCAACTGCCCGAGCGCGGCGACGCGACCGACAAGCTCGTTGATCACCGGGGCGTACGCCAGGTTCTCGGCGTAAAGCACGTGTTGCTGATGGGCATGGGCTGCGGCAACGATCAGGTCTGCCTCAGCCAGCGTTCGACACAGCGGCTTCTCCACCAGTACGGCAGCGCCCGCATC
>JBDSMK010000501.1:0-7379 GCA_039915905.1 Ilumatobacteraceae bacterium | reverse complement strand
GCACCGCACTGACTCGCATGCTGGTGCCCCGCGAGCGTCTCGCCGAGGCGGAGAAGATAGCGGCTGCGGCTGCCGCCACGTTCACGGTTGGCAACCCGTTCGAAAACACCACCCGCCTAGGTCCACTGATCTCCGACGTGCAGCGCGGTCGGGTCCGCGGCTTCATCCAGAAGGGCATCGACGAGGGCGCCAAGCTCGTAACCGGAGGCACTGCAGCTCCTGACGGGTTGGCAACTGGCTACTACGTGCAACCGACGGTGTTCTCCGACGTCACCTCCGAGATGACCATTGCCCGTGAGGAGATCTTCGGCCCAGTGCTCTCGATCATGCCCTACGACGGTGAGGACGACGCCGTCGAGATCGCCAACGACTCCGTCTATGGCCTGGCCGGCGGCGTGTGGAGCGGAGACCCGGAGCGGGCCAAGCGCGTTGCCCGTCGCATCCGCGCCGGTCAGGTGGAGGTCAACGGTGGGGCATTCAACGTGATGGCCCCGTTCGGTGGCTACAAGCAGAGTGGCCTCGGCCGTGAGGCCGGGCAGTTCGGGCTGGAGGAGTTCCTCGAGGTGAAGTCGCTGCAGCTCTGAAAGCACTGTGATGACGGCGTAATCCGTTCGGATCGGCGATACTGGAGAACTGTTGCGTGTCTCGACGTCCTCCCGTGCGCCGCGAGCGCAGATCAGCCGTGTGCCCTACCTGCCGGGGCTCGATGGTCTGCGCGCCCTCGCCGTAGTTGC
Source organism: Ilumatobacteraceae bacterium (assembly GCA_039915905.1). GTDB lineage: Bacteria > Actinomycetota > Acidimicrobiia > Acidimicrobiales > Ilumatobacteraceae > JAODBQ01. The sequence continues at coordinate 6,645 of JBDSMK010000501.1, read as the reverse complement.
AGTGATGGTGTACCACGCCAACCACGAATGGTTGGGTGGCGGGTTCCTTGGTGTCGAGGTGTTCTTCGTCATCAGTGGTTACCTGATCACCCTTCTGCTGATCGGCGAGCACGAACGTAACGGCTTCGTCGATCTCAAGCAGTTCTGGATCCGCCGTGCTCGTCGGTTGCTACCGGCGTTGTTCGTGCTGCTCGCCGCGGTTGCGGTGTACATGGCGTTGTTCGATCGCCAGCCGCAGGGCCGCACGCGCGGCGACTTCATGGGCGGGATCTTCTACGTAAGCAACTGGTACCAGATCTTCGTCGGCCAGGGCTACACCGCCACCGGGGCGTTCGCCCCTCTGCGCCACCTGTGGTCGCTGGCGGTGGAGGAGCAGTTCTACCTCGTCTGGCCGTTGATCATGGTGCTGATCCTGCGGCTCGGCCGGCAGCGGTTGCCGCGTGTCGGCATGTGGCTGTTCGGCGTCGCGGTGGCGATCACCGTTGTGATGGCCGCGCTGTTCGAAGGTGGCGACGTCGCGTCCACCTGCTCGCCGGCGAACATGAACGGCTACTGGATGCTGTTCGGCCGCTGCATCAGCGTCAACGACGCGTTGTACCTCGGCACCATCACCCGTGCCGGTGGTCTCATGCTCGGGGCCGCTTTCGCCATGTTGTGGCGGCCGATGGCCATCCTCCGCGGGCCGTTGAAGCACAAGGGGCGGCAGCTCGACCTGGTTGCGGTGGCCGGGTTGGCGCTGCTCGGACTGCTGAATTGGAAGCTGACGTTGTCGGGAGTCGGCCACAGCCTTGGATCGCGCTTCGACCCATGGCTGTTTCGCGGTGGGTTCCTGTGGACCGGAGTGGCCACGTTGCTGGTGGTCGCTGCCGTCACCCATCAGGGCGCGGCGGCCGGGCGGTTGCTGGGCAACCCGGTCTTCAACTGGGTCGGCACCCGCAGCTACGGGTTGTACTTGATTCACTGGCCGGTCTATCAGGCGATCCGGCAGTACGCGGGCGTGCCGTTGAGCGCAGGTCAGTTCGTCCTGGCGATGGCAATCACGTTGCCGGTAACGGAGCTCAGCTACCGCTACGTGGAGACCCCGATCCGCAAGGGCCGGCTCACAGAGTGGTGGCGCAACCGGAGTCGACGTCCGAGTCCGGCCCATCCCTTGGACAACCGCCGCCGCCCGGTGGTGGCGGTCGGGATCGCTGTCGTTGCCGTGCTCGGATTCTCGGTGGTCAGCATCGCCGTAGCCGACAACAGGTGCGTCGGCGACGTGGAGTGCACTTTGGTGCAGGCCGACCCTCCGACGGCTGCCACGGTCACCACGGCGCCCGTTCCAGGCACTGGCGCACCGTCCAGCACGGTCGTCACCGTTTCGGGACAGTCGACCGGCCCGGATTCGACCTCCGTCGAGACCACCACCACGTTGCCGGCCACCCCCCCGGCGATGGTGGCCTTCGGTGAGTCGGTGATGCTTGGCGCAAAGTCAGCTCTTGCCGCCGGAGGTTTCGAGGTCGATGCCCGTGAGAGCAGGCAGGCCCCCGAGATGGCCCAGGAGATTGCGGCGCGACGTGCGGCCAACCAGGTCGGTCCGACGGTGGTGATCCAGGTCGGTACCAACGGCGACGTCAGCGACAGCACGTTCGCGGCGATCATGGCGCAACTGCCGCCGGCTACCACCCCGAACGTGTTCTTTCTGACGGTCAAGGCCAACCAACCGTGGATCGCCAGGAACAACGCCAAGATCTTCGCGCTTCCGGCGCAGTATCCGAACGTCAAGGTGATCGACTGGAACGGGCGGGCCGCCGAGATAGCGGGCGAGCTGAGCAAATCCGACGGGGGGGCCCATCTGCGCACCACCAAGGCGATGCAGTTCTACGCCAACATGATCTTCGACAACATCGGGCGATCCGACCTCGACAAGCCGTTGCAATGAACCGCAGGCTGCTTGGCTGAGAGCCGGTCGGCCGCCATTGCTGCTTCGCTTAGACCAGCTGTGGGCTTCTGTCGGGGTGAGCGGTCTTCGCTGCGGCGGTGACGGCGCGGCGCTGCTCTGTTCGGCGATACTTGGCGACCGAATGGGAACCTGGCCACCACCACGCCCGCTGCACGCGGCGACCGAGATCAGTCGCGTCCCATACCTGCCCGGCCTCGACGGGATGCGTGCCCTCGCCGTGGTGGCGGTGATGATCTACCACGCCAACCAGACGTGGCTCAGCGGTGGGTTCCTCGGTGTCGAAGTGTTCTTCGTCATCAGCGGCTACTTGATCACCTTGCTGCTGATCAGTGAGCACGAGCGCAAGCAGCGGGTCAGTCTCAAGCAGTTCTGGCTTCGCCGCGCTAGACGCCTACTGCCGGCCTTGTTCCTGTTGCTCGGCGGTCTGGCGATCTACATGGCGCTGTTCTACCGGCGCCCACAGGGCGAGACTCGGGGCGATTTTCTTGGCGGACTGTTGTATGGCAGCAACTGGTACCAGATCTTCGTCGGCCAGAGCTACACCGCGGGCGAGGCGTTCGCCCCACTGCGTCACCTGTGGTCGCTGGCGGTGGAGGAGCAGTTCTACCTGCTGTGGCCGCTGATCATGGTGGTGATCCTGCGTGGCGGTCACAAACGCCTGCCGAAGGTGGGGGTGTGGCTGGCAGGTGTCAGTGTTGCGATCACCGTTGCGATGAGCGTGGTGTTCGCCGGCGGAGACATCGCGACGACTTGCTCAGCGAGTTCGATGCATGGTTACTGGTCGGTCGCGGGACGATGCCTGAACGTGAACGAGGCGCTGTACCTCGGCACGTTCAGCAGGGCCGGCGGACTGCTGATGGGTTCCGCGTTCGCGATGTTGTGGCGCCCTGTGGCGATCCTGAGGGGGCCGTTGCGCAACAAGCAGCATCGCTTGGACCTCGTCGCGCTTGTTGGTCTTGTGGGGTTGGGCGTGCTGATGTGGAGGTTGCAGCTCTCCACCAACGGCGTGAACTTCGGGGTGCGTTACGACCCATGGCTGTTCCGCGGTGGGTTCCTGCTCACCGGCATTGCAACCGTGATGGTCATTGCCGGTGTAACGCACCGTCGGGCGTGGGCGGGCAAGGTGCTCGGCAACCCTGTTCTGAACTGGATCGGTACCCGCAGCTACGGGTTGTATCTGTATCACTGGCCTGTATACGAGGTGATCCGCAAGCAGGCGGGTGTGTCGTTGACGGCGACCCAGTTCACCTTGGCGATGGCGGTCACCGTCATCATCTCCGAGGCCAGTTACCGGCTGGTCGAAACGCCTATCCGCCACGGTCGTCTGAGCCAGTGGTTGCGTGGCGAGCGACGTGCTCAGACCCGCGCGGTGTACAACAAGCGCCGCTGGGTGGTGCTGCTCAGCGGAGTTGCCGCGGCGCTGGTCGGCTTCGCGGGGGTGAGCATCGCCACTGCAACCAACCAGTGCGTCGGTCCCGTGGCGTGCAGCGTGGTCAATGCCAGTGCGGCTGCAGCGGGTGGGTCGCATTCTGGGCGTGATGCCGGGTCTTCGTCAGCGGTGCCGGGGGTTACGACGTCCACTTCGCCGACGGGGCCAGGAGCCACCGTCGCGTCTGATCCGACCTCCACAGTGGATGGGACAACCCCTACTGGCGCATCGACCACGGATTCACCGGCTACAGGCATCGGCGAGCCGGAGGTCACGGCAGTTCCAGCCGAGTCGACTGTCGCGCCGTCGACTTCCGCACCGGGAGCAGTCGAGCCTCCAAACCCAGCGGCGCCTGGGCCTCCTCCGGTCGCGGTGGGCGAATCCGTGATGCTCGGGGCCGCCCCTCAACTGATCGCCGGCGGATTTGTGGTCAATGCCGACGTCAGCCGCCAGGGCCTCGAGCTCGCCGCCGTTCTCGAACAGATGCGTGTCGCAGGGCAACTCGGTCAGACGGTGGTTGTGCAAGCTGGAACCAATGGCTCCGTGTCGGATGCGACCTATGACCGGATCATGGCCACGGTGCCGGCGTCGCTGACCGCGAACGTGTACTTCCTCACGGTACGCGCCCCACGAGGCTGGATCGACGGCAACAACGCCAGGATCATGTCGTTGCCGGCGCGCTACCCGAACGTGCACATCATCGATTGGGCTGGTCAGTCGGTGGCCAGCAACGTGCCGTTGTGCAAGGACGGCATCCACGTCGTATGTGGCGGCGGGGCGGCACAGTTCTACGCCAACATGATCTTCGATGGCATCGGCCGGCCGGATCTGAAGAAGTAGCTAGGGTCGACGACCCGCAGTCAGCTTTCGCGTGTTCTCGCCCGCGGCGTACGCTCGCAGATATGACCACCCCCGTACGTGTTGCAGTTACCGGTGCCGCCGGCCAGATCGGATACAGCCTTCTCTTTCGCATCGCCTCTGGTTCGATGCTCGGCCCAGATACGCCTGTGATCCTTCAGCTTCTCGAGATCACCCCGGCTCTCAAGGCGCTCGAGGGCGTCAAGATGGAACTCGACGACTGCGCATTCCCGTTGCTCGCCGGCATCGTCTGCACCGATGACGCCAACGTCGCGTTCGGTGATGTCGACGTCGCAATGCTCGTCGGGGCAATGCCGCGCAAGGCAGGCATGGAGCGCAGTGATCTGCTCAGCGCCAACGGAGGGATCTTCAAGCCGCAGGGCCATGCGCTGTCGGCCAGCGCCCGTAAGGACGTCAAGGTGCTAGTCGTCGGCAACCCCGCGAACACGAATGCACTGATCGCCCAGCAGAACGCTCACGACCTCGATCCGAAGCGGTTCACGTCAATGACCCGCCTCGATCACAACCGGGCCATCAGCCAGTTGGCCCAGCGGGTCGGTGTGCCGGTCACCTCGGTGCACAGGATGACCATCTGGGGCAACCATTCGGCGTCGCAGTACCCAGACCTGTTCCATGCCGAGGTCGACGGCAAGAACGCCTATCAGTTGCTCAATGATCATGGTTGGGTCGATGGCAGCTACATCCCCACGGTGGCCAAGCGCGGCGCGGCGATCATCGAGGCCCGTGGTGCGTCGTCGGCGGCATCGGCGGCGAATGCCGCCGTGGACCACATCCGCACCTGGACCCAAGGCACTGCCGACGGAGACTGGACGAGCATGGGCATCGTCAGCGACGGCTCCTACGGGGTGCCCGAAGGTCTCATCTCGAGCTTCCCTGTTACTTGCAAAGATGGCAAGTACGAGATCGTCAAGGACCTCGAGATCGACGCCTACTCGCGTGGCAAGATCGACGCATCGGTCGCCGAACTCGGTGAGGAGCGCGACGCCGTCCGGCAACTCGGTCTCGTCTGACTGCACGCCGCAGGTCCTGGGCGGGCAGCAGGCGGGGCGCGTCAGCTCACCGCTATGGCGCAGGCGACTCGCATCATCCGGTCCACTCCGGCGCGCAACGCGTCCTCGGTGATCCGTTCGCTGGTGCCGTCGTCGGCGATCAGATCACTCACCGTCACCAGCGCCACCGCTTCGATCCCGTGGATCGCAGCGAGCGTGTAGAGCGTTGCGACCTCCATCTCCACCGCCAGATGGCCTCGCTCCTTCCAGCGCAACATCACCCCCGGCCGTGGGTCATAGAACAACGCACTGGTGACCACCGGTCCGACGTGCACCGAAGAGCCGTCCTCGCCGGCCATGTCGGCTGCAGTGCGAACCAGTTGCCACGTCGCTGTAGGCGAGTGGGCCTCGCCGTTGGTGAGGCATTGCACGGTGGGATCGTCAGCGGTGGCACTCAGTGCGACGATCGTGTCGCCCATCCGCAGGCCTGACTTGAGGCCGCCGGCGGTGCCGACACGCACCAGCCGGGTGGCGCCGAGTTGGATGAGCTCGCTGTAGTAGATGGCCGCGCTCGGACCACCCATCCCAACGCTTTGAACGCTGATCGGGGCACCCTTGTAGGTGCCGGTGAAGCCGAGCATGCCGCGCTCGTCGTTGACGCACCGGGCACCTTCGTCGAAGCAGTGCTCGGCGATGTAAGCGGCCCGTCTGGGGTCGCCAGGCACCAGCACCGCGGCGGCGTAGTCGGACGGTTCGGCTCGGAGGTGCACGGGCATCCGAACAGCGTAGAGTCGGCTCGTGGGCCTAGGTGATGCCGGGCTTCATCCGCTCCGGCGGTGGCGACTTCCTCAACGCCAAGCAAGTTCGCACCGCCGATGACGAGTCTTCTCGTCGTTCAGCCCGAGCTCGCTCAGACGCGGGCACGGATGTCCCACAAGTCAGGAAATGCAGGCCGGAACAGAGTTGAACGCAGGTACTCCGCCCCTGCCGAGCCGCCGGTGCCGACCTTCGCGCCGATTATCCGCTCCACCATCTTGATGTGGCGATAACGCCACTCCTGTACGCCTTCGTCGATGTCCACCAGCGCCTCGCAGACTTCGGCGGAAGGATCGGCGTCGTTGCGATAGACCTCCAGCAGCATCACCTGGATGGTCGGGTCCGCTTCCCACGGCCTGGCGGGGTCGCGCTCGAGCACCTCATTGGGAACCTCCCAACCAGCAGAGGCGAGGTAGCGCAGCAAGGAGTCGAACATCGACCTGCGCCCTACGGCGGCATCGAGCAGCGGGTCACCGGATGGCACCACGAAGTCGCGGCGGCCCAACGTTGCTTCTATCTGCCGCCACTGGTTGGACTGAAAGCCGCTGGCTGAGCCGAGCTCCGGCCGGAAGGAGGCGAACTGCCGCGGC
>JBDSMK010000464.1:0-6174 GCA_039915905.1 Ilumatobacteraceae bacterium | reverse complement strand
GAGCCGGCTGCGCGAAGCGCTGCTTCGAGCGCGACCGCGTCAGCCTGTTCCCAGAACGCCGCCGCAGCGCCATCGGCTCGCGCAGCCGCGAGCACCAGCCACACCGTGGTTCCGCCAGGGCTCGCGCTCGGACTCGTCTGTTGGTCGTCGGGCATCGTTCCCCCACGTAACCAGAGTGAGCTCGATCTGCGAGCGCATCGCAACCTCAACGGAATCGACTGCACGCCCACCGTCAGGTCGCGCCTGCCGCCGGCATAAGACTTCATATAAGTGTTCCTTGTTTCTGGCGAAGAACACTTATACCCTGATCTCTGTGGCCGTCGATCGCTTCTAAGAACGCAGTCCGTCGGTGGGGCGCGGGAACGGCTGCGATCGCACGCGTCTTGATAGCGGCCAACGAACCGCTCACTGGTGTGGCGATCGCGGAGGCAGTTGGCGTCAGCCAACCGCGAGCGTCTCAGGTGATCAGGCAGTTGTCGGAACACAGCGCCGTGCGCACCACCGACGACGGATACGTCGGGCGGGCGGCGAAGCTGCTCGACCTGTACCAGCGCCGCGCCCGCCCGTCGCTCGTCGAAGCCGAGTCGTTCTGGTACAGCACGCGACCGCCCACGGAGCAGGCAGCCCGAGTGGTCAACCTGGCGCGTGGCAAAGGGGCCAGTGTTGCGGTGTCAGCAGACCTTGCGCCCGACCTACTCGTGCCGTGGCGACACCCCACCCTCGCCATCGTCTACGCGAGTGCCGCGCTGACTATGTCCGACGCCGGGTTCGTTCAAGCCGAGGGGCGCGCCGACGCCAGCATCATCCTGCGGTGGACCGCCGATCGGACATTGCTCACGCCCTCGCGTCCATGGCCGCCGATGGTGAACGGCATACCAATAACCGACCCTGTCCAGCAGTGGTGGGACCTGATGGAACTCGGCGGCGAAGACCGCCGACAGGCCGCCGACCGCCTCCGCCAGGCGATCATTGCGAAGAACATTCCGGGCGCCGCATGACCGCGCGAAAGTTGGTGCTTGCCAGCCTCTCGGCGGCAATGGACGGCGGTTTCACCGCGATCGCGGACGTCAGCCAGGCAATGACGTTGGCAGGAGCCGAGGCCGACTATCGGCTGATCGGGGGTGTGACCGTCATGCCTGCACATCCAGCGGCTCCGGCTCGACCTTCCGCTGCGGGCGACTGGTGATGCCGACTTCGGTGTGCCACCACATGTACTCCGGCCCGACCTGGTCGAGGCGATTGAAGGTCTTGGCTATCGCAAGGTGTTCGGCAACAGGTGGGAGCACCCAACGCTGCAACGCGTTCGCGGAGTGCTGTGGCGCGAGTTGGGACAAGGTGGGGCCGCTGTCACCTCATTGACCGACGGCCTTCGGGACGACGCGGCCGCGCGACTACGGACGCGACTGCGAGCACTACTCGCCGAGGTCGTCGGCGACGTGGGGTGAACCTCGAGACGCTGACCTTCAGGCGGTGAAATCCACTCAACTGGCACACCTTGCTAGAGATCAGCTTTGGCTCGCAGTGCCAGGCCGCGCCGCGAGGGTCAAAGCTCACGATCTCCGAGACGTGAGCTGCGCTAGGGAATCGGCGGAGCGCACGATTCAGCGGGCCATTCGGCGCTGTCCCAGCATGCTGCTGAATAGAGTGTGTCCATCGGCATCCCGGGCCACTTCGAGGAAGGCCAGTTCACGAGCGATCCGAGCCGTTACACCTCAACGCTCAGAGTCGAGTCCACTTGGGCTTTGGAAGTTATGAGCTGGGATGCTCCATCAGGGCATGCGGCGTTACCGCGACGTGGTTGTGTTCTGTATGACGTTTCGTAATACTTCGGTCATGGCGAAAGCGATCTCGGTGCGACTCGATGATGACGCAGAACAGGCGCTGCGGATGCTGGAGGCGACCGGTCTGAGCCGATCCGAGGCGATCCGGGCGGCGCTCCTCGCGTCCGCAGAACGTATGCGAAGGCGCCATGAGGTTGCTCGAGAGGCTGCTGCGCTGGAGGCCGACGACGCCGATCACGCCGAGATGCTTGCCGTGGCGTCGATGATGGAGTCGATGCGTGCAGCGGGGTGAGGTCTACCGCTTCAAGGTTCCGAAGGGGCTTGGGCACGAGCAGCAGGGCGAACGCTACGGGCTGGTCGTCCAGTCGGATGCGTTGCTTCCGCGCTCAGTGGTAGTGATCGCTCCGACTTCGCGCAGTGCCAAGCCGGCGTCGTTCCGTCCAGAGGTCGAGGTGTCGGGTGGCGTGACTCGGGTGCTCGTGGAGCAGCTCGGCGCCGTGGATGTGCAACGCCTTGGGCGTCGAGTCGGACGTCTCACCGCCGCGGAGATGTGGGCAGTCGACGAAGCGCTCCTGACCATGCTCGGCCTCGATTGACCCGACCCGAACTGCCGCTCGGCGGCTGGGAAGACTCCGAGGCTCTTGCCGTCGTCGATCTGCACCCACCTTTGCCAACGCTCCCAGGCCTGGCCCGCTCGCCGATCGCCCTGATCCAGCGATGCGCCGTCCGGCGGTCGAGCCGCTGGCCATCGTGACGGAGCAGGATCGGGCCCTCGCGCCGTTCGCCGATCGCGAGGTCCACGGTGCGTGCAGTGCGTGGCACGAGCGGGATCACCGCATGCTTGCTGCCCTTGCTAACGATCCTCAACGTGCGATGCCCGCGATCGAAGCCGAGATCTCCGATGTCGGTGTCGCACGCCTGTTCCGCGCTCACAGAACGAGCGCGTAGCGGCGCATCCGCCCCCGGTTGAGATTGGTCGGCGAGAATTGTGCGTGGCGATCGAGGTCAGACGAGCAACCGTTCACGATCTGGATCGATCGGCAGAAGTTTTGGGCCTCGCGTTTGCTGATTATCCGTAAACCCGATGGACAGTCGACAGCGACGATCATGTCCGTCGCGTAACCGCTCTCCAGCGGTTGGCGCTCGAAGCCTACGGGCTCGCCTTCGGCCAGGTCTGGCTCGCTGTCGTCGACGGTGTAGCCGAGTCGGTGGCGGTGTGGATGGACAGCGCAATCGACATCCCCTCCGACGTCCATCAGCGGATCGCCGACGCCACCGCGACCCTCGCCGGATCACGAGCGACAGCATCGCTCGACGCAGAATCCCAGCTGAGCGACTGGCGTCCGAAGCGGCGGCACCTGTGCCTAGCTACGGTTGCTACTTCGCCGACGATGCAGAGGCGGGGATTGGCCGAGCGGGCAATCGCACCCATGCTCGCGATGGCCAACAGAGAAGGGATCGCTGCCTTCTTGGAGACATCCGAACGCGATCTCGGTGATCGCCGACAGACCGGACGCGTACACCGTCGCTGTGCTCGATCCCGGCGCCAGACGGTAAACGGCTGCGCCACCGGGGCCCGCTTCGAAGTTGAGCGTCCCGATGAACAGCGCACCGTCGGGACCGAACGCCAGCGACGTCGGGCAATTCTCACGTGGACTCCCAAGTCGGCGAGCCGGAATCGGTGGAGAGTCTTTGCTATGACCGACACCGCATGCAGCGGTCTCGTGCGCCACGTCTATACGCACGACAGCCCGGAATGTGCCGTTGGCTCGTTGTGGTGAGGATTCGTTGCGTCTGAAGAGACGAATCCTCACCAGACTTCGGATCGCGCGTCAAACGCCGATCGCGGTGTCAAGGGTGCGTCGGTTGTCGAGCATCCACGCGGCGGCCCGCGCCCGCCAGGTGACACCCCACAGGACTGGGAATCCGTCGGACGCAGGACTCACCGTGTCGGGTCCGACTCGGTAGTTGATCGCCTCATCGCGTGCGCTACGTATGGCGAACTCGATGAGCTTGTCCACGAACCCCACCCGGTCGGGTCGTGCGAGCCCGTACCCGTCGAGGATCATTCCGAGTTGTCGGGAGCGTTCCATCGCGCTCGGGAATTCGTTCAAGGCGGCGACATCGTCGTCGTGGAGTTGTGCGTTCAACCAGCCGACTTGGGCAAGCTCCCAGTGGGCGTCGATCGGACCGGCATTGTCCCAGTCGATGAAAGCCACCGGCAACCCGCCGCGGGCCAAGATGTTCCACGGGCCGAGATCACCGTGACCGATTATTGGGGCGTCGCCCGGCAATTTCCGTGCAAACCAGGGCCTCCAGACGGCATCCGCGGGGGCCACGAACGAGGCGGTGATGTCATGCAGCCGTCGGAGCAGGTGGCCCACTTGCCATGACGCCTCGTCCGACCACGCCTTCGGCTGCGGGCTTTCGCCTGCGATGAACGTCAGTTGTTCGCGCCCGTCTTCGGAGAAGCCGTCGCCAATCGGTTGCGGTGCGGCGTCAAAGCCGGCATTCCGTAGGTGGATCAACAGAGCGATGACGGTTGTGCTCTGGGGTTTGGCCGATCGCAGCACGATGTCGCCAACCCTGCGGACGTCGGTCTGCCATCCGCCTGCGAGCTGCTCCTCTGCCTCAAAAGCCACAGCAATACGATCCCACGCCCGGGGCGGTTGGGGCTTCCACATTTCCGCCAGCGCTGAGCTTGAAGGCGACGTCGTCCTGCCACGGCGTGCTCGGGGTGGTACAACGTGCGGATGGTCGCAGTACTCGTGCACGGCAATCCGGAGACACCGGCTATCTGGGGGCCGCTCGTCGAGAACCTCCGAACCATCGGGAAACCCGGTGACACCGAGCCGATCCTCCTTCAACTTCCCGGCTTCGGCAAACCGGCACCCACCGGGTTCGGGGCGACACGCGACGAGTACGTCGGCTGGCTGATCACCGAGTTGGAGGTCGTGGTCGCCGCCCACGGACCGGTCGACCTCGTCGGTCACGACTGGGGCGGCGGGTTCACGGTGCTCGCGGTGGACCGACGGCCCGACCTCGTGCGCAGCTGGGCCAGCGACGTGCTCGGGCTGTTCCATCCGGACTACGTGTGGCACGACTTCGCCCAGCTGTGGCAGACGGAGGGCGCGGGTGAGAAGTTTTTCGCCGATACGCAGGCGACGCCGGAAGCTGATCGGATCGCGGCTTACAACTCGATGGGCATCCCCAGCCCGATTGCCGATGAGCTGGTAGTCGCCGGCGACGAGGAGATGGGTCGCTGCGTCCTGGCCCTCTATCGTTCTGCCGCCCAGCCGGCGATGGCCGACGCCGGCCGCACCCTCGATGCCATCCGCACCCGCCCGGGGCTGGCGATCCTGCCGACCGCCGATCCGTTCACCGGCGGCTCCGATCTAGCACCGGTGATGGCCGAGCGACTCGGCGCTCACCCTCACCGCCTCGACGGGCAGGGCCACTGGTGGATGCTCGGCGACCCCGCCGCCGGCGCGGTGATGCTGACCCAGTTCTGGGGATCGCTGGCCTGAGCCACCGCGCCTCATTGCGAATTGCCTACGTCGACAAGTGTCATAGGCACCGCAGATCGACGTAGGCACCGCAGATCGCAGCGGAGGACACTTGCGGTGCTTGCGTTCGCAGATCGTCAGACGGCCGGTGTCGTCCTGGCAGTCGCTAGCGTCGACCCTTCACTGGATGCCGAAGCCGGCACTCGGGCAACCGGTCGAAGGGGTGCACATGGAATCGTTCAGGTCGTTCGACGGAACCGAAATCGCTTACCGGCAATGGGGCAGCGAGTACAGCGGGCCGGTGGTGATCCTGCATCACGGCTTCGCAGCGAGCAGCCTGGCCAACTGGGTGACACCCGGCGTGGCCGATCGCATCGTGGCCGACAACCACCACGTGGTCGCCTTTGACGCACGCGGCCACGGGTTCTCCGACAAGCCACACGACGTCGCGGCGTATGCCTCGGGCCAGATGGCGAGAGACGTGTCATGCCTCATCGACCACCTCCGCGTCGAGCGCGTCGACCTCGTCGGGTACTCGATGGGCGGGCACGTCGCGATGCACGTCGCCACCACCGAACCGCGCCTGCGTTCCGTGGTCATCGGCGGGGTCGGCGCCGCCGCGCTCGCACCCGGCCGGATCGACCGCTCAGTGATCGTCGACGCGCTGCTGGCGAACTCGATCGATGATGTCACCGACCCGGTAGGCAGGCAGTTCCGGCGATTTGCGGAGAGTACCGGGGCCGACCTCGCGGCGCTGGCCGCGGTCGCTTCGCAGAACGGGCACAGCGCCGACGGCGTAGAGCGGATCGCCATTCCGACACTCGTGCTGGTCGGCGCGGACGATGCATTGGCTGCCGGCGCCGACCAGATCGCTGCAACGATCCCCG
>JBDSMK010000154.1:0-2912 GCA_039915905.1 Ilumatobacteraceae bacterium | reverse complement strand
CTTTTTCGATGTCGGTATCGCCGAGCAGCATGCAGTAACCGGCGCCGCCGGGATGGCGATGGGCGGGTTGCGTCCGGTGGTGGCGATCTACAGCACGTTCCTCAACCGCGCATGGGACCAGGTGGTCTACGACGTGGCCCTACACCGTCTGCCGGTGGTGTTCTGTCTCGACCGGGCCGGGATCACCGGCGACAACGGCCCCAGCCATCACGGTGTTTACGACCTCGCACTGCTCACCAAGGTGCCGGGTATGCGCGTGCTGGCGCCCAGCAGCGTGCAGGAGCTGCATCAGATGTTGCACGACGCGCTGCAATTGGCCGACGAAGGCCCTGTGGCCATTCGCTATCCCAATGGTGCCGCTCCGCAGGTAGGCGAGCACGAGGTGGGCGTCGGCCTGCTCGCCCGGCGAATTGTGGAGGGCGACGGCTCGGTGTGCGTGCTCGCCATTGGCAAGCTCGTGCAGTTCGCCATCAAAGCGGCCGCACGGCTCGTCGAGCAGGGCATCCACGCGACCGTCTGGGACGTGCGCAGCTGCGCCCCGCTCGACGAGGCGATGATCGACGACGCCGCCCGGCACAGCGCGGTGATCACCTGTGAGGACGGCGTGCGCGATGGCGGCGTGGGGATGACCATCGAGGATCAGATCAACATCGTCAACCCTTCTGTGCCTGTCACTGTGCTCGGCCTGCCCACCCGGTTCATCCCGCAGGGCAAACCGGCGCGCATCCTGGCCCAGCTCGGTCTCGACACCGATGGCCTGGTGGCTGCGGTGCGAGAGGCGGTCGGTCGTTGACCATGTCTGCCCAACGGATCACCGCAAACACGGCGCTGGCCGGTATCGACCTCGCCGACGAGCTGGAGTTCGCTCTACAACTGGCTGACGCCGCCGACGCCGTCTCATTGCCGTACTTCGAGAACCGCTCCTTCCACCTCGACTGGAAGGCCAACCACACCGAGGTCACCGAGGCCGACCGCAACACCGAGATCACGATCTCCAAGATGGTCCTTGCCCAGCGACCCACGCACGGCCTGTTCGGCGAGGAGCACGGAATCATCGGCAGCACCGAATCGCCGTGGCAATGGATCGTTGACCCGATCGACGGAACCAGCAACTTCGTGCGCGGCATCCCGGTGTGGGCCACGCTCATCGCGCTCACCCACGCCGACGTCGGCCCGGTGGTCGGCGTCATCTCGGCTCCGGCACTGGGAGGCCGGCGGTGGTGGGCATCGCGTGGACGGGGGGCCTTCGCCAATGGCCGTCCGTGCCACGTCTCCACGGTTGCCTCGCTCGGCGAAGCACAGCTCAGCCTGACGTTCTCGCCAGGCTGGGAGCAGCTCGGCTTGTCCCCCACATTGTTGCAGTTGCAACGAGACGCCTACCGCACACGCGGGTTTGGTGACTTCTGGCAGCACATGCTGGTCGCCGAAGGCGCCATCGACCTTGCCGTCGACGCGGTCGGCCTGGAGCCCTACGATCTTGCCGCAGTGATGATCGTGGTGGAGGAGGCCGGAGGGATGTTCACCGATCGCTACGGCGAACGCACCTACCTGCACGACACCGCAGTGTCGTCGAACGGGCTGCTGCACCACCACGCCGATGTCCTCCGCGGCTGATCTGATCGGCCGCTGATGGACCTGGTGATCCGCGACTGCCTGCTCGTCGACGGCAGCGGCTCGCCGGCGCGACCAGCCGACATAGTCGTCGACGCCGGCAAGGTGGTGGCCGTGGAGGCCCCTGGCAGCGGCGCCACCGCCAGCCGGGTGTTCGACGCTGCCGGGCGCCTGGTCACCCCAGGGTTCGTCGACATCCACACCCATTACGACGCCCAGGCGACATGGGATCCATGGATCACCCCGTCGAGTTGGCACGGTGTGACAACCGCTGTGATGGGAAACTGCGGCGTCGGCTTCGCCCCCGCCTCACCCGATCGACATGACTGGCTGATCGCGTTGATGGAAGGTGTGGAAGACATCCCTGGAAGCGCGATGGTCGAAGGGATCACCTGGCAGTGGAAGACGTATCCCGAGTACCTCGACGCTCTCGCGGCGATGCCGCGGGCGGTCGACATCGGGTCGCAGATAGCGCACGGCCCGCTGCGCGCTTTCGTGATGGGCGAACGCGGCGCGGCCAACGAGACGGCCACCGACGACGACATCGCGATGATGGCCGCGCTTGTCGAGCAGGCCCTCGATGCCGGAGCGCTGGGGTTTTCAACCAGCCGCACACCCATCCACCGCTCCCGCGACGGCCAGTTGGTGCCGGGCACCAACGCCGACGAGCGCGAACTGCTGGGCATCGGTGAAGCGATCCGCAGGGCCGCTCACGGAGTGTTCCAGTTCGCGCCTGACCATGCCCGTGTGCCGGTCGACGAATGGCCGTGGATGCGCCGCCTCGCCGCGCTGACGGGTCAACCGGTAAGCGTCAACGTCAATCAGCCCGACAGTGCCCCAGAGGTGTGGCGCGAGGTGCTCACACTGCTCGACAGCGCCCACGCCGACGGGCTGCCGATCGTCGCCCAGGTGGCAGGGCGCACCATCGGCATCCTGTACTGCCTGCAAGGCAGCGTCCATCCGCTGCTATTCCACCCGGCCTACGCCGAGGTGGCCGTGCTGGCGATGTCGCAGCGGTTGCGTGCGCTGGACGACCCCGATCGGCGGCGACGGATCATCCACGAGGTGCCCGACGACGGCGGACTGTTCTCCCGGATCGTGCTCGACAACCTGCACCGGATGTGGACGGTGAACAGTGACGACATCGACTACGAGCCGCCCGCGTCGACGAGCGTCGCCGCGGTCGCCGCGGCCCGAGGAGTTCCGGCGATGCAGGTGATCCTCGACCAACTGACCTCCAACGAGGGCAACGGCATGATCTACGCACCGTTCTTCAACTACGCCTACGGCGACCTGTCGAT
>JBDSMK010000400.1:0-2675 GCA_039915905.1 Ilumatobacteraceae bacterium | reverse complement strand
TCACCGCCGACGGCTGGCTTCGCACCGGCGATATCGCCGTGACCGACGACGACGGATACCTCTACCTCGTTGATCGGGTCAAGGACCTGATCATCGTCAGTGGCTTCAACGTCTATCCGGCAGAGGTGGAGGAGGTGCTGGCGGAGCACCCGGCTGTGGCCGAAGTCGGCGTCATCGGTGTGCCCCATCCACACTCTGGCGAGGCGGTGAAGGCGTTCGTCGTGCTCGTCGGTGGCGTCAGTCTCGACGAGGACACCCTGATCGACTGGTGCCAGGATCGACTGGCGCACTACAAGTGCCCGTCGAAGATCCTGTTCGTCGACGAGTTGCCACGCAACCTCAGCGGGAAACTGCTTCGCCGCTCGCTGGTTTGACACCAGCCGGCGAGCCCGGTTGAACAGCCGAAAGTGTGCGCCGCACCGGGGTGGAGGCCACCAGGAACCCGGCGAACAGCACCACGATGCCGATCAGCAGCGTGATCGCGAATGAGCGGTCCTTGCCCAGCCGTCCTGCCAACGTGCCGCTGGCAGAGAGGATCAGCGTGCCGGCAGCGATCAACAGGTTGCCTGTGACCAGGCGTCGCGGCGGGATCGCGGTGCGGCGTACCCCAGCCGCGGCCGGTGGGCGATGGCGCAACAACCGGTAGACGCTCCACAGCGCCCCGGCGACGATCACCACTGCGGCAACCCCGGAACCAACGGCGGCTAGCACCCGCGGGGCGACACCGAAGACGTCCTTGCCGGTGGGTAGCTCGTGACCGCTGACCGGGGTGCGCGTCGGGGCGAACAGCACGATCCCGACACTCAGCCCACTCAACGCGATCAGCCATGACCGCACCCGGTCGCCGAGCGCTCGGCCGGCCAGCAGGTACACGGTGCCGAGAGCCAACCAGGGCACGTTGAGCACGGCGCCGGCGACGAAGAACACCCGGAAGCTGCCGAGACTCCAGCCGCGTGCCTCTGCCCACCACAGCGCCAGTGCTCCAGCAGCGAACATCAACAACGAGATGCTCCAGGCCAACTCATTGGGCCGCTTGCGTCGCGACCAGCGATCAAGCGTGCTGAGCGCGAAGGCCACGGCCACAAGCGTCGCCCCGGCGGCGAGGGCGGCGTTCACTGCATCTGTCCGGTGGGCATCGCTGCGAGCGTACCCAGATGGCCTGCTCACAACAGGAGCGCCCGAAGCGGGTTTGTGAACGCGTGCACGAATGCCTAACGTTGGCCGTGGATATGCCCCCCGAACGCACACGCCGTCGTATACCCGATGCCACAGTCGCCCGGCTGCCGATCTACATGCGGCTGCTCAGCGAACAGGCTGACGAAGGGATCGAGAGCATCTCTTCCGACCGTCTAGCCGAACTCGGCGGTGTGAACGCCGCGAAGGTCCGCAAGGACCTCTCCTATCTCGGCAGCTACGGCACCCGCGGGGTCGGTTACGAGGTCGCCTATCTCGTATACCAGATCCGTCGTGAGCTGGGCTTGACCCACGATTGGCCGGTCGTGATCGTCGGCGCCGGCAACCTCGGCCATGCTCTGGCTGGTTACGGCGGGTTCGGTGATCGTGGGTTCCCAGTGGCGGGGGTGGTCGATGTCGACGACGACAAGGTCGGCACGGTGCTCGGCGGGGTGCGCGTCCGACACATCGACGAGCTCCCCCAGATAGTGCACTCCAAGCGGATCAAGATCGGCGTCATCGCCACACCCGGCTCCGCAGCACAGGAAGCGGCCGACCAACTGGTGGCCGCCGGCGTTTCCAGCATCCTGAACTTCGCCCCGGTCGTGTTGGCTGTGCCGCGGTCGGTGGAGGTGCGCAAGGTGGACCTCGCCGTGGAACTGCAGATACTCAGCTACTACGAGCAGCGCCGCGCCGGCGGGGCGATCCGTGTCGTGCCCGGCACGACCGCCGGTAGCCCGGTTTCCGGTGGGTCTGCTGGCACCCAACGGACCGCGAGTGCATAGGGTGGTGAGCGCATGTCCATCGTGGTGATCGGAGTCAACCATCGCACCGGCCCGCTGGCCCTGCTGGAACGGGTGTCGATCGACGCCGCCGCGCTACCAAAGGTCATCGTCGGGCTTACCAGTCGCCAGAACGTGAGTGAGGCGGTGGTGCTCAGCACCTGCAATCGCACCGAGGTGTACGCGGTGGCGGAGCGCTTCCACGGTGCTTACGCCGACATCCGCGACTTCTTCTGCGAGCTCGGTGGGCTTTCACCCGACGAGCTCCACCCGCACCTCTACAGCCAGCACGACGAGGCTGCCGTGACCCACCTGTTCGAGGTTGCCGCGGGGCTTGACTCGGCTGTGCTCGGCGAGAGCGAGATCCTCGGCCAGGTGCGCAACGCGTGGGAGTTCGCGCAGTCTGAAGGCGGTGCCCGCAGCACGCTCAACCTTTTGTTCCGCAGCGCGATCGAGACCGGCAAACGGGCTCGCACGGAAACGTCCATCGGCCGCGGCACGGCATCGGTCAGCCATGCCGCTGTGGAGATGGCCACAGAGCACCTCGGGTCGCTTACAGGCAAGCGGGTGCTGGTGGTCGGTGCCGGCGAGATGGGCGAAGGGATCGCCCTAGCGCTTTCCCGCGCTGGGGTCGTCGACATCCGGGTGACCAATCGAACCGAGGAGCGTGCCCTGCAGCTCGCCCGACGGATCAACGGGGTGGTGGTGCCGTTCGGTGAG
>JBDSMK010000388.1:0-4356 GCA_039915905.1 Ilumatobacteraceae bacterium | reverse complement strand
GGTCTCGGTGGGTCTCGTACCCGAGGCCTGGAAGCCGTTCCTCGTCAAGACCGGCTGACCGGGCGCGTGGAGCACCAACTGTCAGCCATGGTGCCATACACGGTGCCATCCACGGTGCCGTCCACGGCAGGCGCCGCCGGGGACTGGGTGATCGAACACCTCCATGGTGACGGCGCCGAGTTCCATGACCGAGTTCCGGGTGGATCGCGGGCGTTGTGGTGGCTGGAGGTCGACCGGCCGCTGCTTGCCCTCGGGTCTACTCAGCAGTTCGATCGCGTCGACGAGCGTGTCGCCTCGGCCTTCGGTGTGAGCACCGTCCGGCGGCGCAGTGGCGGGGGAGGAGTGCTATTGCTCCCCGGCGAGTTCGTGTGGGTCGATCTTGTGGTTCCAGTCGATGACGCGCTGTGGGACGACGATGTCGGCCGGGCGGCGCACTGGGTCGGGTCGCTGTGGTGCGAGGTGCTCGCCGGATTGGGTTTCGCCGCCAAGGTGCACCACGGCCCGATGATCAAGTCGCGGTGGTCGCCGCAGGTGTGCTTCTCCGGGACGGGCCCCGGTGAGGTGCTCGGCGCGACGGGACGAAAGCTGGTCGGGATATCCCAACGCCGAACCCGTCACTGGGCTCGCTTCCAAACGATGTGCCACCTGCGCTGGCGGCCCGAACTGGTTGCCGCGCTTGTTGCCGCGCCGCGACCGCGGCCGGAGGACATTGCCGCAGCTGCAATCGCGCTCGGTGGCGCCGAAAACGTCGCGAGCCCCGGCCCTACCGCCCGCACCGTGGTCGCAGCGCTCGTCGCCGCCCTTCCATAACGGCAGGCGAACTGTCGGCGCCGGCCCAGCTTGCAAACCCTCGTTCAGGATTTCGAAGACGCGCGCCCCTCGATCAGAGGATTTTGACGCCTAAGGGAGGGTTGTGGGGAACAATGGTTGACAATGGGGCCAAATGGAGGAAGAATGTCGCCGTCGGGAGTGGTCGGGGACGTTTGTCGCCCTCTTCACCAGACGAAGACATCGAGTCGGAGGCAGAACCGGCCATGGGAGCTCGGAAGGTGGGTGAGGCGCGATGCAATTCGTTGGCAAGCAGGAGCGCCAACTCGACGACAAAGGGCGTATTGCCCTGCCTGCTCCGTACCGCTCCCGGTTGGGAGACAGCTGCTACTTGTTGAAGGGCGAAGACAAGTGCATCGAGGTCCACCCGATGGACAAGTTCGACGCTCTCGCCGAGGAGATGATGGCGGCCGAGCAACGTGGCGAGGTCCATCGTCACAGGCGGCGCACGCTTGCCGGTAGCGCGCAGCTCGTGGCCGTCGACAAGCAGGGCCGAGTCAAGATCAGCGACGACCTGCTGACGTTCGCAGGAATCCCCGGCGAATCGCTGGTCGTAGTCGCCGGCAACTTCGACCGGCTGGAGATCTGGGAACCCGAGCGCCGCAGGCGAGTGGAGGCGGCCGGCGACGAAGAGCTCGGTGGCGACGACGACCTCGATCAGCATGCCCGTCCTGCAACCGCTGGCACAGCCCCGTGAACCCGCTTCAACCACACTCAGAAAAGCAAAGGAGGATCGAGGCAACTTCGCACTCGACAGCAGGGGTCCTGCGCCCCGTCCGCCCGTCTGCAGCCTTCCGGCCGAGCAGATGGACAGCCCCAACTCCGCCCGCTTCCGTCTCGTCCAACCGGGGAGAAATCCCGGAGACACGCGCCGGCCGGCAGGCTGCAGACAGGCGAGCAGCGCAGTACGTACAGCTGTCGGGCGGGCAGTGAACGCGACCCTGACGATGCCGACCACCCCGTTCCATCACGTCCCTGTGATGGTTGAGGAGATCGTGGATCTGTTCGGCTCCGTGCCATCAGGAGTGGTGCTCGACGCCACCCTTGGCGGTGGCGGCCACGCCGAGCGGTTGTTGCAGCGTTGGTCGCACATTCAGGTTCTCGGCATCGACCGCGACGAGTCCGCCCTTGCAGCAGCGAGGGCACGACTCGACGGCTTTGCCGGACGCGTGTACCTGTACCACTGTCGTTTCGACCGCCTCGAACAGGCCATGGAAGCTTTCTCGTTCGAATCGCTGTCCGGCGCGATGTTCGACCTCGGCGTCAGTTCGCCGCAGCTCGACCAGCCAGCGCGGGGCTTCTCCTACCGTCACGACGCAGCCCTCGACATGCGCATGGACACATCGCAGACCTGGTCGGCGGCCGACGTGGTCAACGGCTACCCACCAGCCGACCTGGCCAGGGTGATCAAGACCTACGGCGACGAGCGATTCGCCAGGCGGATCGCCGCTGCGATCGTCAACGCTCGCCCCATCGAATCCACCACGCAGCTCGCCGAGGTGGTTACTGCGGCAATCCCGGCGCCGGCGCGCCGTACCGGCGGGCACCCTGCCAAGCGCACGTTCCAGGCCATCCGCATCGAGGTCAACAACGAACTCGAGGCGTTGCCCGACGCGCTCGATGCGGCAATCGCGCGCACAACTCCCGGTGGTCGGATTGCTGTCTTGTCGTATCACTCCGGAGAGGACCGCATCGTCAAGGAACGGATGCGCTTGGCCCAGACCGGCGGCTGCGCCTGCCCACCGGAGCTGCCCTGCGTTTGCGATGCGGTGCAGACGGTGCGTGTCGTGCGCGGCATCGCGCGAACTCCGTCGGCGGCGGAGCAGGCCGGTAATCGGCGTTCGTCGAGCGCTCGGCTGCGGGTCGTGGAGCGGATCGTCGACAAGCCGACCCGGGCGACTGGGAACTGACGATGCCGCTGGCAGTTCGCCAAGAGCGACCGGTCGAAGCCCCGCGGGCCAAGCGAGCGGTGACGCGGCCGGCGGCGATGCGCACCCGGATGCATGGTGGCACCGCTGCGTCGAATCGCCGTGCTCTCGCCACCGTCTCGGTTCCGCGAACTGCATCCGGCCTACGCAATCTTGCAGTGGCGCGGCCCATCCGACGCCAGATGATAAGGGCCACCGTCGGGATTGTGGCCCAGCCAGCATCAACGCCTCAGCTGCGGGTCGTTCCGCAGCGGCGTCGGGCAGCGCGTCTGGTGGCGGTCGGCTTCGGCGTTGTGTTCGTGTTGATGCTCGGAGCAGCAGCGTTCCAGACCCAACTCGCCCGCCGCCAGGTGCAACTCGACAAGATCGACCGCTCGATCCGTGACGCGCAGCAGTCTTACGGCCGTCTCCGCAGGCAGAGCTCCGAACTGCGCGCCCCAGCCCGACTGGTGGATGAGGCGAGCAAGTTGGGCATGGTCCCGGCTCAGTCCACCACGTTCGTGGCTATCGACCCATCGATCGTCGCATTGGTGCAGCAGAGCAGTGGTGGCGTGTTCGACAACACCGCCGGCAGCGACGGCTCAACCCTCGACGAGTACATGAGAGTCAAGGCGGCCACGGTGGGTGCACCATGAACGACCGTCGTCGCCGATCGGTACCGCCCAGGGCCGCCAGCCGCGCATCTGCCAGTCGCGCATCTGCCAGTCGCGCATCTGTGACGCCGGCGGCACGTCCGGTCTCACGTCGTTCAGGCGCGCCTGTCAGTGGCTCTCGCAGCCATGGGCGCGTTGCCGCAAGCCGTGGGCGTGTTGCCGCAGACCGTGGACGAGAGCCGATGCAACGGCGCTCAGTTCGCCAACCGGAGCACCCATCACGCCGTCGGCACAACGTGGCCCCGCCGGGGAGACAGGCCGCGAACCGCGCCCAGGCGTCCCCACTGAAACGCAGGGCGATCAAACCGCGGGTGATCCGCCACCACTTCAAGGCTGGCAACGCCCGTCGGCGTATGCGGATCATGTTCGCCGTCAGCGTCGCACTGTTCGCCATCGTGATCGGCAAAGTGACGATGCTGCAGACCGTCGACGCCGCCGGCTTGATCACCGCCGGCAACGCACAGCGCACCAGCGAGACCGTGCTGAGGGCCGGTCGCGGCACGATCTTCGACCGTAACGGCGTGGAGATGGCGATCTCCGTGACAAAGATGACATTGACTGCCAACCCCAAGCAGGTCGTCGATCCGCTGAGCACCGCGACAGCGCTCGGCCGGCTTCTGCAACTTTCTCCCGCAAAGCAGCAAGCGCTGCTCGGAGCGCTCACCGCGAAAGACAAGTCGTTCGTCTACGTCGCCCGCCAGATCGACGATTCGCTGGCCGCCTCAGTCATGGCCCTGAAGCTGCCGGGCATCGAGTCCTACGACGAAGACCAGCGTGTGCTGCCCAGCGGCAATGTCGGAATCAGCATCGTCGGCACCACCGACATCGATGGCACGGGAACTGGCAACCTGGAGAAGCAGTACAACGCGGCTCTCACTGGGACTGATGGCGAGCGGATCCGCGAGCACGACAGCAAGGGTCGCTCGATCGCCGGCAACGGCACCACG
>JBDSMK010000321.1:0-4166 GCA_039915905.1 Ilumatobacteraceae bacterium | reverse complement strand
GAAGTGGACATCGCTGGATGTGCACGGACGGACCGAGACGGTGGTCAATCAACTCATGCGGTTCGGTTACGGATCGGCCGGCGGTCTACTCTTACATGCCATCGACGGCCGTGTCCGTCATCGCGCCGTGATGCTGTTCGCATTGATGTGGGGTGGTGAAGTCGCGCTGCTGCGGGCTGTCGGTGCGGCACCTCCTCCATGGCGCTGGAAGCGAGCGACGCTGGTGACGAGCATCACCCAGCACGTGATCTACGCCTACGTAGCCGATCGGGCGTACCGAGCCTTGCAAACCAATCCTCCGGTACCGACGCTCCTCGTCGATCCCGATGAACACACCTCAACCCGGCGAACTTCGAACGGCCGGGCAAGCTTCGACGACGAAAGGTGAACGACCATGAACGATCACATCCAAAGCAGGAGTCGATGAGATGGGGCTTCTGAAAACATCCCGTGCGTCCGCTGTCGAGAGTGTGCTCGACAGGTTGCTGGTCAACGTTGAGCACGGCCGCTTCGAACGTTCGCTCTCGGGGCTCACGGCGGTCGCCGCGCTCGTCACCGGAGCCGAGGTGTACATCGAGCACTACAAGGCCAGCTTCGGCAACAAGGTGATGTGGAGCCCCATCCTGGTCACACCACCGCTGGTAATCGCCGGCATCGGTGGCGTGTTCAGCAAACGATGGGCCAAGACGGCGCTTCCGATCACCGCCGCCATCTTCACCCTTGACGGTCTGGCGGGCGAGTTCTTCCATGCTCGAGGCGTGTCGCGCAAGCCGGGCGGCTGGTCGATGGCCTCCTACAACGTTCCGATGGGACCGCCGATCTCGGCACCCGGGTTGATGGCCATGGTCGGCGGGATGGGTCTGCTCGCCGCGGTGCTGCGGCGCGAGAAGTAGGCCCCGATGCCGGACTTCCGTGACCCGTCTCACCTGCCCAACCTGCGGCCCGACCGCCAACCGCCGCATCCGTCCTGGTTACCTCGCCAACAGGTAGGCGTAACACCCCAGATGATCGGCCGCTATCCCGACTTCGATGTCATGTCGGCAGCCGACACCTGGGATCACGCAACCACGGCCGTGGTCATGGCCCGCCTCCAGGATCCTGCCCCGCTGCGGTTCTTCTCCGCCGACGAGGAGCCCACGCTGAGGTCGTTCTGCGACACAGTCATGGCTCAGGATGCCGAGCCGCGCGTGCCGGTGGCGGAGTTCGTCGACGACAAGCTGGCGTCCGGGCGTCTCGACGGGTACCAGTACGCCGACATGCCAGACGACCGCGACACCTGGCGGACGGTGCTGGCGGGCCTCGACTATTCCGCGCAGGATCGATTCGGCGCGGCTCGATTCGCCGACGCCGACCCGGTGAGCCAGGAGGCCATCATCGACGAACTTGCCCATGGCCACCTGAAGGGTGGGCCCTGGGACGGGCTGAACGTGTCTCGGGCTTGGACCGTGTGCATGAGGTCGATCCTCGCCGGCTTCTACTCTCATCCCTGGGCGTGGAACGAGATCGGCTTTGGTGGCCCGGCGTATCCCCGCGGCTACATGCGTCTGGGACCGATGAGCACGACCGAACCGTTCGAGCGCCACGGGGCGACCGACGAGGACCCGGCGGCCGAAGTGAAAGGAACGTTGAATGGGTGACCTACTGCGTGGCCTACTGAAAGGGGCGGTCGGACCCAAGGACAACGACTCTCGCTTCCTGCTCGACGTTCACACCCGGCAACTTCCCGGCGAAGACACCATGCGCCGCTACGACCCCGGCGACGAGGTGGACCTGGTGATCGTCGGTGCAGGCGCCGGCGGCTCCGTGCTGGCACAGCGTCTCGCCCGTCACGGATGGAAGGTCGTGATCCTCGAGGCTGGCCCGTTCTGGCACCCGGACGAGGACTGGGTTTCCGACGAGGCCGGTTCGCACGACCTGTACTGGACCCAGAAACGGATCATCGGGGGCGAGGATCCGATCGAGCTGGGCAAGAACAACTCGGGTCGCGGCGTGGGTGGGTCGATGGTGCACTACGCCGGCTACACGCCGCGCTTCCACCCGTCGGACCTCTCGACGTACACCGACGACGACGTCGGCGCGGACTGGCCGATCAGCTACGAGGATTTGCGTCCGCACTACGAGCAGGTCGAAGCCGAACTGCCCGTCGCCGGACAGAACTGGCCGTGGGGGTATCCGCATCGATATCCATTTTCGCCTCACCCGATCTCCGAGGCGGCAGCACGGCTGTGGGAAGGCGCATTGCGGTGCGGGATCGAGATGCGCGTCGGCCCGGTCGGGATCGTCAACGGAACGTTCGGCAACCGTCCGCATTGCATCTACCGCGGTTACTGCCTGCAGGGATGCAAGGTGAACGCCAAGGCGAGCCCGTATGTCACCCACCTCCCTGACGCGCTGGCCCACGCCGTCGAGATCCGCGCCGATTGCATGGCCAGCCGGGTAGAGCTCGACGACACTGGTCGGGCTCGCGGCGTCGTCTACTACGACGAGGTTGGCGGGGCCGAACGGCTGCAGCGCGCCCGTTTCGTGGCGATTGCCGGATACTCGATAGAGACTCCGCGGTTGCTGCTCAACTCCACCACGGCGCGCTTCCCGAACGGCCTGTGCAACAACGAGGACCAGGTCGGTCGTTACATCATGGTGCAGGGCGCGAGCCAGACAGCCGGTCGGTTCCCCGACGAACTGCGGATGTACAAAGCACCCCCGCCGCAGGTGTCATCAGAGCAGTTCTACGAGACGGACCGCCGTCGTGGCTTTGTCCGCGGGTTCTCCATCCAGACCGTTTCGCCGTTGCCGATCGGCTGGGCAGAACACGTCCTCGCCGACGGGCATTGGGGGCGGGCGATGCGTGAGTACATGCGCGACTACAACCACTGGTCCACCATCGGCGTGCTGAATGAACTGCTTCCACAGGCCGACAACCGAATCACCATCGCCGATGAAACCGATCCTTACGGCATTCCAGTCGCACGTATGGATTACACCCTGTGCGACAACGACAAAGCCAACATCGCATACTCCACCAAGATCATCACCGACATCCTCAACGCCGTCGATGCGCAAGACGTGCTCACGATCCACCGCTACGCCCACTTGGTAGGAGGAGCCCGTATGGGCGACCGCCCGGACAACAGCGTGATCGATGCCAACCAACGATCCTGGGCCGTTCCAAACCTGTTCATCGCCGACGGATCCGTGTGCCCCACCCAAGGCTCTGCCAACCCGGCACTGACAATCATGGCACTCGCCTCCCGCTTGGCCGAGCGAATGGCATCTGGCGCGGCGATGAGTGACGACTCTGCTGGGCGTGCTGGTTCGGCAGCACAACGGCACCGGGCGGTCAGGTGACGTGATGCCCGGCTGCATCCCGAGATGCGTAATGCCATGAGCTCGGTCCGAGACGACCAAGCAGCCCCATTGCACGTGCTGCGCGAATACGCGTTGCTCGCCGACGGAGAACGCGGCGCTCTCATTGGGCCCCACGGTGACATCGTCTGGATGTGCGCACCTAGCTGGAGCTCCGACGCAGTGTTCTCCACCTTGATCGGCGGGGAGGGAACGTACACCATCACCCCGGTCGGGCGTTACGTGTGGGGTGGCTACTACGAGAACGGGTCGCTGATCTGGCGAAGCCGCTGGACCACCCAGACCGGCATCATTGAAAGCCGAGAGGCGCTCAGCTTTCCCGGAACAGAGCACCAGGTGTCGGTGATTCGCCGAGTGATGGCGACCGAAGGCGACGCACACGTACGTGTCGTCCTCGACCCGCGGGCGAACTTCGGCAGGCACAGCGCGACCAGGCTGCGTCGCACCGACGACGGCGTTTGGACGGCCCACGTCGGTGATCTGCGTATGCGTTGGCGAGGCGGCAGCGACGCACGGCCGAACCCCGACGGACGCGGACTGGTTCTCGACCTAGTCGTGGCCGCCGGGGAACATCACGATCTGATCCTCGATCTCAGCGAGGAGCCTCTGGACCATCCGGTCGAAGCGGAACAAGCGTGGCAGGCCACCGTGCAGACTTGGCACGATGCCGTACCGCGGTTCGACGACACCGTCGCGGCAGCCGATGCCCGCCATTCGTATGCGGTGTTGCGCGGACTGACCACGTCGGGCGGCGGAATGGTGGCGGCCGCAACGACGTCCCTGCCGGAGCGAGCCGAAGCGGG
>JBDSMK010000307.1:0-3849 GCA_039915905.1 Ilumatobacteraceae bacterium | reverse complement strand
CGAACCGTCCGTCCTCGCCCTGCAGCCGCGTCCAGGCGAGGTAGTGGCGCACGCCGTGTCCGCCTGCCTCGCTCCACGCCCTGGCCTGGTCGATGACGAATCGCACCCGACGCCAGATATCACGGCTGTGCTCATCGGCGAGGGCCAGTTCCAGTACGGCGCGCCGGCTCGCCAGATGGGTGAGCAGCTGTGACGGCGTGCTCCACGGAATCATTGCGGCCACCTCGCCGAGCGCGGCGAGCCCTGCGGCCACCGGATGTTCGTTGAGGTGCTGTGGCGCTTCGTCGCGCCAGGTCCAGCGACGACCATGGGTTGCGTGCCAGTCGTACAGATCGCGGTCGCTGCAACCGAACAGCGTGCTACGTAGCACGGACACGATCGCCAGTTCGTCGGTTGGGTCGTCGGCGGCACGCAGCGCCAGCAGCAGGGAGCGGATCTCGGGCGCGGCATAGACCAGCGAACTGTTCTCGGCGCGATGTGCTATCCCGCGCTCGGCCAGTGCCACCTCCAAGGCGTTCAGTGACGTACGCGCCGGCAGTAGCACTGTGATGTCGCCCGGACGGCAAGGGCCGAGGCCTCCGGGTTCGCTTTCGCGGCCGACCAACCAGCCCTCGCTGAGGGCTTGGACGATGACATCGGCCACATCGCCGGCCTCGCGAGTGCGCAGCTCGTCGGCCGCTCCGGCGCCGTAGAGGTCGTCGTGCGCCTCGGCACCGAGCACCGTCACAGATCCCGGATGTATGCCGCGCGTGCGACAGGCCGCCAGAGGTACGTACTGCGGTTGCACGTGGTCTTCGCCGATGATCAAGGCCGACATGGTCTGATTCACCCAGTCGATCACAGCCGGCGTGCTGCGGAAGTTGGCCGACAGGGTGACGGACTCGGCGTCGAGCGTGCTGGCCGCATCTAGGAACTGGCTTATGTCGGCGCGTCGGAACCTGTAGATGCTCTGCTTCGGGTCGCCGACCAGGCACAGCCTGCCGGGTAGTGGTTGTAACTCGTTCCATTGCGAACCCGGCTGCTCTGGATCGGCAGCGATCCGCACCGCCAGGTCGAGTTGGATCGGGTCGGTATCTTGGAACTCGTCGAGCAGCAGGCGCGTGTAACGATCGTGCAGAGCGCGGCGTACCCCGTGGTTCTCGAACGCAAGCCGTCTGGCCAGTACCAACAGGTCGTGGAACTCGAGCTTGCCCTGAGCCTGGCGCTCGGCCACCGAGTCCAACGTGAACCGGCGCAGCACCGCGCCGAGGATGTAGCGCCGCTCCTCGTTGAACGCTGCGATACGTGCCACCGCGGCCGTACCAAGGTCGGCCATCGAAG
This sequence comes from Ilumatobacteraceae bacterium, assembly GCA_039915905.1. Lineage (GTDB taxonomy): Bacteria > Actinomycetota > Acidimicrobiia > Acidimicrobiales > Ilumatobacteraceae > JAODBQ01. The sequence goes on along the minus strand of JBDSMK010000307.1, from coordinate 2,529 downwards.
CGCGCATCGCCGGCAGGGCGTCCTCGTCGGCGCCGTACTTCTTCCACGTGGCCTTGTTGCCGCCGGAACCGCGCAGCTTGGCGAGCTCGTTGAGCTCGTGGAGCAACTCGCTGAGGGTCTGCTGACCCGTCAGTCGAGTGCGTGCCAGCGCCACCCGTGCGGCCTTCTCCGCCATCGTGTCGTTCGGCGGCACGTCGAAGGCCGTGATCGCATCGCACAGTGCGACCAGCTCTTCGACCCGCGGCAGCGCTTCCGACGGAAGATCGGGGGAGACGCGAGCGGCAACGAGGTCCCAGTTGGCCTGGAAGTCCTCGGCCATTCGGCGGATGCCCGGATCCACTTTGAACCCGTCGTGATCGCACAGCTCCACCAGACGCACGGCCTGCGGGGAGTCAAGTAGGTCTTCGAGGAAGTCGTCGTAGCGCTCGTTGAACGCATTGGCGCTGGAGACCTCGTCGAGCACCTCGAAGCGCGGGGGCAGCGATGCTTCGATCGGGAAGTCGGCGAGCACGCGGTTGGCGAAGGCGTGGAGCGTGCCGATCGGGGCGTGGTCGAGGTCCTTGCGGGCCGCTGCCATCATCGTTGCAGCTGGCTCGTCGGCCTGTGGGCCGGCCTGTGGGTCGGCCAGTGCCTCGCGAATGCGGTGGCGAAGTTCGGCGGCCGCCTTCTCGGTGAACGTGATCGCAGCTATCTCACCAATCGGCACGCCGCTGCGCACCAGGTTGACGACGCGGGCAACGAGGGCGGTCGTCTTGCCGCTACCGGCGCCGGCGCCGATGAACAGGTTGGTGTGTAGTTGGTTGGCGACGATGTCGCGGAACTGCTGGTCGGGTGGCGGCGAAGGTGCCGGATCGATAAGCGGCGTCGGCGTCGCGACGGACATCGCGAACAGAGCGAGTTGTTCGCCCATCAGCTTGGCGCCTCGGCGTCATCGGACTGGTCGTCGCCCAGGAATCGGGCGACACGCGGGTCGGTTCGCTTGAGTTCGAACTCGCTGTAGCGCTGCAGCGTGCCGAGGTGGTCAGGATCGCAGAACTCGCAGGTGACCCGTCGCTTACGGAATTGCGATTTGTCCGGCAGCCCGAAGTACAGCCCACTTTCGATTCCGTCGACCGCGTGGGCGATCCAGGCTGCGGCCACCTCCCAGGTCTGCTCCGTGAAGGTGGCACCGCGCCGCGTCGGATGGCCGGTGCCGATGAACGAGTACTCGGCATGCACAGCGGGTGCGTGTTCGCCGTTGCCCACGTCGTCCTGCCCGACGGACGCTACGGCGGCCGCGGCGTAGGCCGCGAGCTGCAGCTTGGTTCCGTGCGCAGTCGGATCGTCGTCGGTGATCGAGGTGTACGACCTGGCTGAACCCGACTTGTGGTCGGTGACGTACAGCGTGCCATCCGTCCCCAGATCGATGCGGTCGACTTTGCCACGCAGTTTGGCTACGCGCCCGCCGGGCAGCACGATCTCGGCCGCGCTTGCGAACGCGCCGTTGGACACCACGCTGGTTGGGTCGTTCAGTCCGAATTCGAACTCCGACCTCAACAACTTGGCCCGGCGCGCCACGGCAAGATCACCGTCGGTCTCCAGCCAGGCGAGCAGCCAGTTGCGTACCTTGACACGTGAGGCCATCCAGAACGCCTGCTTGCCGACCCGTCCGGCATCGGCGAACTCCGCGGTAACCGAGTCGTATGCCTGCAACAGCGCAACCCGGTGAATGTCGGTCCAACCAGCGGTTCCGGGTTGGGGGAGCTCGCCGGCGAGCACCAGGTGGTGGAACCTGTCGAGCGTCTCGTGGATCAGGTTGCCCTGGTCGATCGCCGTGATCTGCAGTTGGTCGTCGCGTTCCTCCACCGCCTTGACGTGCAGCACGTGCTCCACGAAGTAGCCGAACGGGCACATCAGCCAGTGCTCAAGACGGGTGGGGGAGATGGCCTTGGACTCTGCCAGTGGTGAGGCGAGTTCGACTGCGCTGAGGTCGCCGTCGAACTCGGTGAGCTCGGCTGACTGCCTGGCACGGACCATCCGCAGCCCGTCGCGCAGCGCGTTCAGCGATTGGGCGAGCGGGTGCGAGTCGATGGGTTCGCCAGCGCGCACGTGGCGAGCCAGTGAACGTAGGTGGTGCTGGCCGACGGTGGCCGGGAAATCGGCCGCAGCCACCCCGGCGGCGAACGACGCGACACTTCGAGTGGTCGACGTGGGCAGTGCGGGGGACCTCGAGCCGTCGTTGGAAGTGGCGGCGGTGGTCGTGGTGATCTCTTCGATCCACCGTGATGGTTGACGCACGGCCGTGGCGCGGAGGTCTCCGCGCGGTGAGATCAGCACCGCGTGGGAGGCCGCCGCCAGTGTCGCTACAAGCTGGCAACGCTGTTCGGCGAGCCATTCGCCGGAGACTGCCAATGCGCCCCCGGCAAGCAGCCGGTCGGCGTCGCCCAGCAGCGGCTCGCCGGGCGGCGGTGAAGGCAGTTGACCCTCCGTCGCACCGAGAACGATGACCAGGTCGAGTGTCTGCCCAAGAGCGTAAGAGAGCGGGCCGAC
>JBDSMK010000139.1:0-3824 GCA_039915905.1 Ilumatobacteraceae bacterium | reverse complement strand
TCGCCGTGCTGATCGTCACCGTGGTGTCCGAGACGGTATTCCAGTTGGCCCACGGGATGCCTTCGTCGAGCCGTCGCAACCTGCTCGGCGTGGGGTGGTTGGGCCGGATGGTGGCCGGTGCGCTGGTGGGTCTGCTCCCGTTGAGCTTCGCTGCGCCCGTCGTCGCTGGTGGCCCGGCGAGCCTCAGATCGGCCACGCGTTCTGTTGCAAGTGCAACGATCGGTGCTGCACCGAGGCACAGCGCCGACCATGCGCGGCCGGCGTCGGCGCCCGCACAAGACAGTGGCGAGTCACTGGCCGCTACCGCTCCCGGCGTCCCGGGGTGGTCTACATATCGGGTGCAGCGCGGTGATTCGGTGTGGTCAATCGCGCAACGACTCGCAGCGCGCGGCACGTCCACCACTACTGCGGTCGCCGATCAGATTGTGGAAGCCAATCGTGGACGGGTGATGAACGACGGACGGCGGTTCACGACCCCTGCGCTGATCGAGCCCGGCTGGGATCTCACGGTCCCGGCAAAGGCAACCGTTGTGCCCGTTACCGCTTACGTGGCACCTGGTGATGAAGGCGATCCGGGCGCTACTACTACTGCCGCGCCGCGTGGCGTCGTGCATCAGGTGGTCGGTGGCGATTCGTACTGGGCGATCGCTGATGCGCAGTTGGCCGTCGAGCTCGGTCGACGGCCGGCAGACCGCGAGATCCTGCCCGTCGTCCACGAGTTGATCGATGTGAACGCGCCGTTGCTCGGGCATCGCGACCCGACGTTGCTGCTGCCCGGTGAATCCGTTCTGCTGGCGGGGCACTCCCAGCCCGTCGACGTTCAAATCGCGGTGCCGGTTGTGTCACCGGTTGCGGTTCCAGTCGAGCTGCCCGTCGATCTGCCGGTTGTGTCACCGGTCGAGGTACCCGTAGCGGCCCCGGTCGGGGTTTCTGTCGAGGTATCCGTCGCGGCCCCGGCAGTGTCCGTCGAGCAGTCACCGGTCGCCGGGCCGTCCATCGTCGACGCTTCCGAAACTGCCCAGCACCCCGGTGGTCTACCGGCGAATGTCGGAGGTGTCGCCACCGACGTTCCAGCAGCGCTTCCAGTGGAGGTGGACGTCGTACAGCCGATCGACGATTCGAACAGTGCGATTCCGGATCATGTTTCTGAATCTGCTGCACCCACGGTTGCTGCCACTCAGCCAGCGCCGGGGACGCCCGTTGATGACCTCGCTGCGGTGGCGGCCAAGAACGCCGACCGCTCCTTCGGGATGGTCGGCGTCGGTGCGACGACGTTGCTCGCCGCCGGTGCGTTGGGAGTGCTCGAGTCACGCCGTCGCCAGCGACTGCGTGGCGCCCGCGTCGGTGCCCGACTCGAGGCCTCCAGTCCGCAGATGATCCACACCGAGGTTCACCTGCGGGTGCTCGATCAACCGGAGCGCCTCGCTCGGCTCGACCTCGCCCTGCGCGCCGCGGCCCTCGATCTGGCCGACGCCAAGGCCCGGGTGATCGCCGTACAGGTGTCGGCCACGGGCGAGATCCGGCTCGTCATCGACAACGATCAGCGCCTGTTCGGGAGCTGTATGACTGGTGCGACGTCGGCGGTCAGAGCAGCGACGGTCGGAACCGCGATGCCCGGAACAGCGACGGTCGGAACGACTACGACACCTTGCGGCTACCGCGTCGACGACGATGGCGATCGTCTCGTCCCGAAGCAGGTGACCCCGGGGATGCCGACACCGTCGGGCACGACCTGGCGGGTCGACATCGCCGATGGCTCTTGGGTTCTTCCTGCGCGGATTCCCACCGAAGCGCTGGCCGAACAGGCCCGCCGCGCGGGGATGCCTTGTCCAGCATTGGTGCAGCTCGGCGAGACCAGCGAAGGTCAACTGTTCGTCGATCTCGAGGCGCTTGGCGTGCTTGCCGTCCTCGCTCCTGACGAGGTGGGTCGCGGAGTGGTAGTCAGCCTCGCTTCGTCGCTGTTGTGGTCGCCGTTCGCGGCAGCGGTTCGTGTCGTCGCGGTGAACCTCCGGGCCGAGCTCGGCGACGGACTCGACGGCTGCACCACCGCGGTGTTCGAACATGCCGAATCGATCGACGCCGGGCTGCAGGCTGCGTCCGAAGCACTCGGCACGATCCCCACCCTGACTCGAGGCACCAACACGTTCGCCTTACGGGCGCGCAGCAACGGCGGTGAAGCCTGGGAACCGGCGGTTCTGTTCGTCGGCGGCTCTGGCCACGCCGCGCCGGAATCGGGCGGAGTCGTACACGACTCGTCGACCGGCCAGCAGCTGCTGCCGACAGCAGTCGGCCGCGGCCTGGCGGTAGTAGTCAACGGCGACCTGCTCGGTGCTCGCTTCCGGCTGGAGGCCGACGGAGATCAGTTCGTGCTGCAGCCACTCGGCATTCAGGTCGTGCCCCGGGTGCTTGGCGGGCGTGAGGTGGCCGAGGTGAGCGCGCTGCTGGCTACGGCCGACGTGCCGCTTGATTACAGCTCTGGCGATCTGGCCGCAAGCACTGGCGACGGTAATCGACTTGTAGGCGACGGAACGGTCGAACTTGTCAACGGCGAAGTCGAACGCCCAGTCGTCGAAATGCTTCCGTCAGGCCAGGACGGCGATGTTGAGCCTTTGCCAGAATCGCCGGTTTCGACGTTGAATGCTCCGTTCGTCGAGCCGACGTGGTCGATGCTGGTGCGTGTTCTCGGGCCGGTGGAAGCAACCTCGTACGACGGAGTGCCGGCGTCGTTCGAGCGTTCCAAGGCGCTGGAGTTGGTGGTCTGGTTGAGCCAGCATCGGCGCCGCTCCACTCGCACCGGGGCGCGCACTGCGCTGTGGGACCTGGATGTGCGCGACGCCACCTTTGCCAACGTCGTCAGCGATGCCCGTCGGGCGATGGCCCGTGCTGATGCACCACCGGAGGGTCAGGAGTGGATCGGCCGCACGCTCACCGAGGAGCTCCCGCTGCACGAACTGGTGGTCACTGACGCTGACCTGCTGTCCAGACGCGTCCTATTTGCCAGGGCGTTGACGGGCGCTGCGGCGATCGAGGTTCTCCGCCCGGGGCTGGAGCTGGTCGGCGGGATGCCCTTCGCGGGTACCTCGTACTTATGGCCGGACGCCGAGGGGATCACCTCCTCGCTCACCTTGCTGGTGGTCAACGCGGCGGTGGAGCTGGCCAATCACTACCTCTCGAGCGGCGATGCTGAAGGAGTGTTCTGGGCCACCGGGCAGGGCCTGAAGGTTTTGGCCGGCCACGAGGAGCTGATCGCGCTGCGGATGCGGGCCCACGCCCGCGCCGGTGACCTGGCCGGAGTGCGCCAGGAGTGGGCCGCCTACGAGCGCGCACTCAATGCCGACGCGTGGGCGGCAACCCAACCGTCGCCGAAGTTGGTGGCCGTGCGACGTGAACTGCTAGCCCCAATCGCAGCCGGTGATCGGTGAGACCGCCTGCTGCGCAAACAGCTCACCGCGGGACCGACGGGGCCGGGGCTGGGGGCAGGGGTCGGGGCCGGCGGGGGCGGGGTGTTAGGCGAGTTGGCCGACGTGGGCGAGTGCGAGGCGGATCAGTCGGTCTTGTCCACCGGTCATGTCGCGACGGACCTGTTCGCTATCGGCCTCGTCTGGCGTGAACCATGCCAGGTCGAGGGACTGCTGGGATGGTTGGCAGTCGCCGCTGACCGGCACGACGAAGGCCAGGCTGACGGCATGGTGTCTCGGGTCGTGGTAGCCGCTGACCGTCGGATCGGGGAAGTACTCGACGACTGTGAACGGCGCGATAGCCGGCGGGATGTTCGGCAACGCCATCGGGCCGAGGTCCTTCTCGAGGTGGCGCAGCAGTGCGTC
>JBDSMK010000255.1:0-5152 GCA_039915905.1 Ilumatobacteraceae bacterium | reverse complement strand
TGTATACCACAACTCAGCCGACCATGAATGCTGGCATCTCAGGCGCCTATCGTCGGACGAGCATGATCGCCCCGTTGCACCTCACCGACGTCAGCTTCGTCCGCGACTCACGCGTCATCCTTGCTCCGATGACGTGGAAGGTGCAGGCCGGGCAGCGTTGGCTGGTGCTCGGCGCAAATGGTTCAGGGAAGACCACCCTGCTACGCATCGCTGCGATGTACGAGCACCCGTCGACGGGCCGCGTACGCGTGCTCGGTGAAGAACTCGGGCGGACGGATGTGCGCGTGCTGCGCCGCCGCGTCGGCTACCTATCGGCCGCTCTCGCCGCACAGTTCCGGCCAGGTTTGCGCTGCCTCGACATCGTGATGACCGCAAAGTACGCAGCGCTGGAGCCGTGGTGGCACCGCTACACAACCGACGACGAGGCACAGGCGCTGTCTTGCCTGAACCGAATGGGCGTGGCCTGGGCAGCTGAACGGGCTTACGGCACCGTTTCGTCGGGCGAACAGCAACGCGTCCTTCTGGCCCGCACGCTGATGAACCAACCAGGGATCTTGATGCTCGATGAGCCGAGCGCACGTCTCGACCTCGGCGGACGCGAGCAACTGGTGCAGGCGCTTGCCGAGTTGACCACCGACCCAACTGCTCCCCCGCTGCTGCTGGTGACCCATCACCTCGACGAGGTCCCGCCTGGAATGACCCACGTACTGATGCTGCGCGATGGACATGTGATAGCGAGCGGACCGATCAGCAAGACGCTTCGGGCGGACAGCCTGAGCGCCTGCTTCGGACTCCCGCTCACCCTCCAACAGCGGCCGGACGGCCGCTTCAGTGCGTGGTCGCCACCAACTCCAGCAACCGCTGCCGACCACTGACGATCTGCTCGGTCAGCGCCCGCTCCATTAGCCCGCCCGTCCACAACGAGCCTCCGTAGTGCAGCCGCATGGACAACACACTGCCGTCGTCGCGGGAACCGACCTCCACCTCCAATACCCAAGGCGAATGACGCCGGCCATCTAGCTCACGCCGTTCGAACCTGGCTCGATGCCCGACCGGATCACGCAACGTGCGAATCATCCGGAGCCGCTTGCTGCGAGCCAGCGGTCCGAGCCGGGCACGTAGATCAACCGACCAGGCGATGTCCGACGACTGCGGCTGATAGGCGTCCGATCCGGTACCACCCGGCTCACGCTCGGCGCGGCACACCAGGTCGAGCCACTGCGGATAAGTCGACAAGTCGTCGACTTGGGCGAACAGCACCGAAGCGTCACAAGGTGCTTGGAGATCTGCATGCACGTCCACCAATCAAGTATCGCCGATTGCTGTCCAACACCTCACAGATCCATCACATCCAAGCCCAATGCTGTGCACATGAAATCACACACACTGAAGATCGGAATCGCCAGTCTCGCCGCAATCGGGACTCTCGGAATCGGAGCGACGGCACTGGCCGCGAACAACACCGGTACCGTCGAAAACGTGGCAGCGGCGACCCAGGTCAAGGGACAGAAGATCTGCTCCAACTTGGATCAGATCCACACCAAGGCCTCGACACGCGAACAGCACATCGGCGACCGCGAGGCCCGCCTCAAGGAGCACCGCGCCACCGCCTTCGCGGCAGGGCACACCGCCGTGGTGGCCAGGATCGATGCACGCCTGGCGATGCTGACCAAGCGCGAGCAGCGCGTCGAGAAGCGAATCACCAAGGTCGACAAGTGGGCTGCCAAGCACTGCCCCGTTACGCCGACGCCGACGCCAACGCCGGCAGCAGAGTCACCTGCAACATCCACGCCAGACGTGTCGACGACGGCGGCCTGACCAGCTGACAGCGCTATTTGCGCGGCGGCCGATCGCGCTTGCCGAACGCACGCGAAAGCAGCGGGCCATCGGCTTGCAGCAGACCGTCGAGATCGTCGGACTGGTCGAAGACCGGACGCCAGGTGACGGGTCCACCCCCCGATCCGTCACCTGGCTCAGCGTCTTCGATCGACGCCCTGGCCGCGGCCACTGTCGTTGCATCCTCAGCCGCCGCAGCCGGACTATCCGCCGGGCTATCCGCCGGAGCCTCGATCGTCAGGGCAGCATCCGCAACAACTCGGTCAACAGGGCCGGTGTCGTCAACCAGGTCGAGTTGCGTGAAACCCGCTGCCCGCCGTCGCCGTTTCGGAACACGAGCTTCATTCGATGCTGCGAGACCCGCCGGGGGCCGGAACAATCGGGGAACCGCCTCGCGGCGATCGTCGAGCGTCCATCGCAACGGCACCACCATCGCATCCGCGTGGCGTCGGCACAACACCCCTGGATCTCGCTCGGCGCCAATGACGAGTGGCTCGATCCACACTGTCAGTCGATCAGGATCTATCCCGTAGCCGACATCAGCGGGTAGCGAACAACCGGGTCGCTCGCACAGTCTGGCCATCGGCCACAAACCTACCGCGCCTGAACCGACGCCCGCCCGATCATCCCGTCGTGCTCCCGGGAGCGCGGACTTAAGTGGGCGATGGGGGTCTCGATCCCCCGACCTCCACGGTGTGAACGTGGCGCTCTTCCAACTGAGCTAAACGCCCTTGAACGGGAATTCGAGACTACCACCAGGTGCTCACCGTCGCACGCATGCGATCCCGAGACCCTGACGATCGCGGTGCTCTTCAGTGTCGGTTGGACAACGCTCACCGAACGACACCAACTCGACTACGACTGCGTCATGCGGATCGTCGCAGACGACCTCGGCGGCATCGCCATTTGGCTGGATCGAGACACAGGATCCAGGCCGCAACAGGTTGTCGAGCGGACGTGGCGCCTGTGGCTTGGTGATGATCACCCCGATCAGCACGATCGCGATCCCGACACTGGCGAGAAAGGCCATGAACCGCCATGGGAAGCGCGGTGGATCCTGGTACTGGGCGAACGGGTTGTACATCGGCTCGACCCGACGCGCCTCCGGCGTAACCCTTGACGCGGTGGGCGCCGCCGGGCCGGTGGGGATAGACAGAGAAAGGTCATACTCCCTTCGCCGCTGCGGATCACGCAGTACCCACCACGCCCGATTGACCTCGGCCATCTGCGCCGTCGACCGCTCATGGTGACCATCGGGATGACCATCGGTATGACTATCGGAATGAGAATCTGGATGACTGGCCAGAGCCGCCCGACGGTAGGCCGCGCGAACCTCAGCAGGCGAGGCCCCAACGTCCACACCGAGGCGCTCGTAGTGGGTCACAGTCGCTCAGATCAGTACCCGAGATCGAGGTGCACCTCACCGAGCAGCGGCATGCCATCGACGAAGTGACGGACGTTCGTAGAGATCCGCTCGGCGAGCAGCGGAACCGCCATCGCTGGTGTGTTGCCGGTGTGCGGTGTGATGATGCAGTTCGGTAGCTCCCACAGCGGATGCCCATCAGGAAGCGGTTCGGGATGGGTGACGTCGAGACCGGCACCACCGATCACACCGTTCTCCAACGCCCACACGAGATCATCGGTTACGACGTGTCGTCCACGCGCCACGTTGATCAACCACGCGTGACTCTCCATCATCTCCAGCTCTGAGCGAGAGATCATCCCTTCCGTCTCCGGAGTCAGGGCGAGTGCCATTACGACTACGTCGGCGCCGGCGAGCGCGTCCACATAACGGTCAGCCTCGAGCACCTCGTCGGCACCCTCCATCTCGCCGACCCGGTTGCGCACGACGGTGACGTGGCAATCGAACGGACGCAACATCCGCAACAATGACTCCGCAATCCCTCCGCCACCGAGGATCGCGACATTGGATCTCATCAGGTTGCTACCAACCGGAGGCGACCATGAGGTAGCTCGCGAGTAGGGCCCGAGATTGCGTAGCCCTGCCAGCGCCAAGGCCAGCGCCAGTTCCGCCACTGGCTCCGCGTAGACCCCCTTTCCGCACGTCCAAAGGTGGTCATCGTCGAGCAGATGCACGTACTGCTCGATGCCGGCGAACGGAAGCTGCACCCAACTGGCGTCCGGAGCCGCGGCCAACGCCTCAACCAGCAACTCGGGATGGCGCGGTGCACCCCACACGACACCCTCGGCGTCGGCGAGTGCCACTACTTGGCCACCTCCGGCCACCACCGCGGCCTGCATCCATCCGGGCGACTCGTCCGGAGCCACAGCTATTCGTGCTGGGCCGGTGCGACCCGACCCGGTTCTAGTTGGGGGATTGCTGACCATGGTGTCGCGAGGCTAGCGCCGGCCCGTACGCGGCCGCGTGTTGCCCGCAGCTCACGTGCAAGGCAGTATCCGTTCCTGTATGGACCGCACCGGCACCAAGCTCGACCGCACCGATCGAGCGATCATCGAGCAGCTCCAGTCCGACGGTCGTGTGCCCTACACCAGGCTCGGCGCGGCCGTCGGGTTGTCCGAGGCAGCCGTTCGCCAACGTGTCCAGCGCCTCGTCGATGCCGGTGTCTTGCAAGTAGTCGGCGTGACCAACCCGCTATCCGTCGGCAAGCGTCGGATGGCGATGATCGGCGTGCGAACGTCGGGGCCGGCAGCCGACGTGGCGACGACCCTTCAGGCGATAGCCGCTATCGACTATCTGGTGATCACTGCCGGCTCGTTCGACTACTTGTGCGAGGTGGTCGTCAACGACGATGCCGAATTCCTCGAGATCATCAACAGCATTCGTGCCGTGCCCGGCGTGGTATCCACCGAGACGTTCATATACCTCGACCTCGTCAAGCAAACGTTCACCTGGGGCGCGCACTGATTCGAATCCTCGGCTCAGCTGTCGAGGTTGGCCATCACGTGCTTGATCCGGGTGTAATCGTCGAACGAATATGCCGAGAGGTCTTTGCCGTATCCCGACTTCTTGAATCCGCCATGGGGCATCTCGGCAACCAGCGGAATGTGGGTGTTGATCCAAACGCAGCCGAAGTCGAGCCGCTTGGCCATCCGCATGGCGCGGCCGAAGTCCTTGGTCCATACGCTCGATGCCAGCCCGTAATCCACCCCGTTCGCCCACAGCACTGCCTCGTCCTCGTCGGCGAAACGTTGCACGCTGATAATCGGTCCGAACACTTCACGCTGGCTCATCTCGTCACCCTGCTCGAGCCCGGCGACGACGGTGGGCTCGAAGAAGTAACCCCTTCCGGTGATCGCCGACCCCCCGGTCGCGATCGTGGCGTGAGCCGGGAGG
>JBDSMK010000230.1:0-3743 GCA_039915905.1 Ilumatobacteraceae bacterium | reverse complement strand
GGCCGGAGGCGCTCCTGGAAGGCATCGTGTTGCTCCAGCAACGGATCAAAAACGAGGACATGGGCGCCCGGTGGCGTGGCGAGGGCACCAAGCCAATGGTGCGCGAACCGATCGTGGTCGGCGGTGGTCCGATTGAGTGAGACGACATCGACCAACACGCCCGACACTCCGGCGCTACCCGGCGACTCGGTGCGCGAGAGCATCGTCAGCCGTGTCCGTGACGTCATCGGCGACGCGTTGATCGATTCGTTGGTGAAGCCAGGTGACGACATCTGGTTGCGGGTCCGCACCGACGCGTGGCGCCAGGCCGGCGTCGTGTTGCGCGACGTCATCGGCTGCGAGTACTTCTGCTTCCTGTCGGCCATCGACTGGCTGCCCAGCCCGTACGGGCGCGGCGAGGATGACCCTACGGAACCGGCCGTGGAACGCGACAGCACCATCACGCAGGGTTACACGGGCGGTGACACTCGCATGCAGGTCTTTGCCAGAGTCACCAACCTGACGACCCACGTCGGGGTCACGGTGAAGGCCGATGTACCCGACGACGTGCAGGTCGTCGAATCGTGGTCCGGCGTGTACGCCGGGGCAAACTGGCACGAACGTGAGGCGCACGAGATGTTCGGCATCGACTTCGCCGGGCACAACGACCTGCGCAACATGTACCTGCCCAGCGACTTCGAGGGCCATCCGCTGCGCAAAGACTTCCCGCTACTGGCCCGGATGGTCAAGCCGTGGCCCGGAATCGTTGATGTCGAACCGCTGCCCGGAAGCGACGACGAGGAGGGCACCGCATCGTGACCGACATCGCCGATCGCCACAAACTCAGCTACATCGCCGCGCAGGCCGCCGATGCCCGTCTCAACGTTGAACTCGAGACCGAGGGGATGACCCTCAACATCGGACCGCAGCACCCTGCCACCCACGGCACGTTGCGGATCATCGTGCGTCTCGACGGCGAGCAGGTGGTGTGGGCGGAACCGTCGGCGGGCTACATGCACCGCGGCTACGAGAAACTCACCGAGGTACGCACTTACCCGCAGGTCACGACACTCGTGAACCGCATCGACTGGCTCGGCAGCTTCGCCAATGAGGTGCCGTTCATCCTTGCGGCAGAGAAGCTGATGGGTGTCGAGGCCCCACCGCGGGCGCAGTGGATCCGAACCATCCTGTTCGAACTCAGCCGCATCGCGAACGTGTCGTTGTTCCTCGGCGATCTCGGCGCCCAACTTGGTGCGGTCACCCCGGTGTTCTACGCGTTCCGCGACCGCGAGTACGTCCTGAACCTCATCGAACTGGTCACCGGTGGCCGGTTCCACCCGAACTTCGACCGCATCGGCGGCCTGTTCGACGACCTTCCCGCCGGCTGGATCGACGAGACCCGGCACGTGATGAAGCGGCTTCGCAACTTCTGCGACGAGATCGAAGACATCCTGATCAACAACGTCGTGTTCCAGAAGCGCACCCGTGGCGTCGGCGTGATCCCCCGCGAGGTGGCCTTGCAGTACGGTCTCAGCGGCCCGAACCTGCGTGCCAGCGGGGTCGACTGGGACCTGCGCCGTGACCAGCAGCTCCCGCTGGCTTACGACAAGGTCGACTTCAAGGTGTGGACCCATCCCGACGGCGACTCGTTCGCCCGTTGTTGGGTGCGCCTGCAGGAGACTCGCGAAGCCACCAAGATCGTCGACCAGTTGATCGACGGGCTGCCCAGCGGCCCGATCATGGCGAAGGTGCCACGGATCATCAAAGTGCCCGCCGGCGAAGCTTGGGTGAGCACGGAGAACCCGCTTGGCGAGATGGGCTACTACGTGGTCAGCAAGGGCGACCTCGGCCCGTTCCGAGTGAAGATCCGCAGCGCCAGCTTCAACAACATCTCAATCGTCCCGTGGGTGCTGCGCGGGGTCTACATTCCCGACATCGTAAGCATCCTCGCCAGTCTCTACTTCATTCTCGGGGATATCGATCGTTGATGTCGTTGTTGGCTGTTTCCATCCCCTACTGGGGCCAATCCCTGCTGCGGGTGCTCGGTGGCACCGTCGCGATTCTGCTGCCGGCCGGCACGATCGTGTACCTCTTCCTGTTCAAGATGATGAGCTTCATGCAAAGCCGTCTCGGTCCGATGGACGCAGGCCCGTACGGCTCCCTGCAGCTCGTTGCGGAGGTCGGCAAGTGGATGCAGAAGGAAGACCTCGCACCGAACGGGGCCGACAAGCGGATCTTCCGGATGGCTCCGCTGGTAGTGCTGGTCAGTACGTTCCTGCTTGTCGTGGTGGTGCCGTTCGGCCCAGACGCGTACTTCACCAACTTCGATGGTGGCGTGTTCTACATGCTCGCGGTCAGCAGCGTGTCCACGCTCGGCATCCTCGTTGCCGGTTGGAGCAGCGCCAACAAGTACTCGCTGCTCGGCGGTCTGCGTGCCGCCGGCCAGTTGATTGCCTACGAGTTGCCGATGGTGCTGGCCGTAGTCGGCGTGGTGATCCAGGCCGGCACGATGAACCTGCAACAGATCGTGTGGCGCCAGAACAGCGATCACGCTGCGATGTTCGGCTGGACCGGTCTGGGCAACCCATACCTGTTCACCCAGATCATCGGCTTCGTGGTGTTCATGATCGCGGTGCAAGCAGAGCTCACCCAGGTGCCGTTCGACATGCCGATCGCCGAGAGCGAGCTGGTCTCGGGTTACATGACCGAGTACTCCGGGTTCCGATTCCTGATCTTCTTCATCGCCGAGTTCGCCACAGTCGGCGTGTTCACCATGATCGCCAGCGTGCTGTTCCTCGGCGGCTGGGGGGTGCCGTTCGCCTGGTTCGGATGGAAGACCACCGGTCCCGGGCTGTTCGACGGGGTCGCCAACTGGATGAACATTGCCGGCCCGATCATCCTGTTCGTCAAGATGACGGTGCTCAGCTTCCTGGCGATGTGGGTCCGCTTCAGCTACCCGCGCCTGCGTGAGGACCAGCTGCAGCGCTTCGCCTGGAAGGTGCTGATCCCTGTGTCACTGCTGAACATCATGGCCACTGCGATATTGAAGGTGGTGTTCTGATGGCGATCCGCGCGGTGCTGGGCAGCTACCTGAAGGGGCTGCAGGTCACCATCGTCGAACTCGCCCAGGTCGTCAAGCCGAAGAGGCTCGGCGGCGGTGCTGCAACAGTCCAGTACCCGCACGAGAAGGAGGCACCGCCCATCCGGGCCAGGGGCGTCATCGCGTTGCGCGAGGAGAACTGCACGGTGTGCATGCTTTGCGTGCGCAGCTGCCCCGACTGGTGCATCTACATCGAGGGCCACAAGGAACTTGCGCCGCCGCGCCGTGCCGGTGGCGCGCCACGCAAGGTCAACGCCCTGGACCGCTTCGACATCGACTTCGCGTTGTGCATGTACTGCGGCATCTGCGTCGAGGTGTGCCCGTTCGACGCCTTGTTCTGGAGTCCGGAGTACGAGTACAGCGAGCCGCGTATTGCCGATCTGCTGCACGACGTCGACCGACTCGGCGAATGGATGGAGACAGTGCCGGAGGCTCCGGCGCTCGAGGTCGGCGCCGACAAGAAGGGCAAGAAGTGATGTTGGCGTCCAGCGTGCTGGTAGCCCAGAACATCGGCTTCGGAATCATTGCCGCGGTGATGATCGTCGCTGCGCTGAACGTCGTGACGAGCAACAACGTCGTCCACGCAGCGTTGTCGTTGGTGGTCGTGATGGCTGGCGCCGCAGCGCAGTACCTGTTGTTGTCGGCCGAGTTCGTGGCGCTTACC
>JBDSMK010000179.1:0-5885 GCA_039915905.1 Ilumatobacteraceae bacterium | reverse complement strand
GGTCGTAAAGCGTCTCGTCGAGCCGACCTGAACTCGGAGGTCGACGTTGTCAAGGGCTTCGAGCTCCTCGATGCCCTCGACAGATTGATCAACCAGAGATCCTCTGATACCAAGACCGAGCTGCCGCTATGCCCGGCCGAGGCGGATATCTTTCCGCCGACGACATCGAGCGCCTAGCGGGACTCCTCGCCGGGTGGTCTCACCGAACACGCCAGAACTGTGTATCGGCGAACGAGGCGTCAGCCGTGGCCGGCGTCGACGACGCAGAAACGATTCCCTTCGGTGTCAGCCAACACCACGGAATCAGCATCGCTGGCGTAGTCCCACGGCACGCGAGTTGCGCCGAGTCCCACGAGCCGGTCGACTTCGGACGATTGCTCTGCTGCGCTGTCCACCACCAAGTCGAGATGGACTCGCGGCCGCTCCTGAATGGGAGTGGCCGACCGATGCACGGCGATCCGGGTTCCGACGCGGTCGGGCGGAATCAGGATCGTGAAGTCGTCACTGGAATCCGGGAACTTGACGATGTCGTAGCCGAACACGTTCGCCCAGAAGGCTGCGGCACGGTCGGCGTTCTCGGCACCCAACACGATCGACCCGAGGCGGAGCACGACGAGAGTGTCGCGCAGTATCTGGGTGCCATCGTCCGTCAGCGGCCCCAGTCGGGCAGCGACGCCATGCCACGCACAATGTCATCCATCGTGGTTGGATCCGACAGCAACTTCAGCGAGTCCTTGATCGCTGCAAGGTCGTCGGCGCTCATGAGTACGGTGGCCGGTCGTCCCTTGCGAGTCACGGTGATCGGGTCGTGTTGGCGCTCGACCGGTCGACCATCTCGCAGAACTTGGGCTTCACTTCGGCTCACGGCAGCTGACTATTTGCCGCGATGATTCTTGCGCTCCGTCGATTTGAGGGTACAACTCTTGCATCTCGTCCGGATCCCGGGGTATTTGGAGCCATGAATCTCTCTACGAGACCACCGCACGGCGACCTTGTCGCCGAGGCACCGGCCTCTGAGTCGAAAGTCTTTGCTACTCAGGCCCTGATGCCTCGTAGTCGAGGATCCGCGCCTTCATCAACGCTTTCAGGAGTCTCGTCGGCAACGGTCGTTCGTAGGGGAGCTTGATGAAGCCCTCACCAGCTTCGAAGCCACCGTCCTCCACTGCTTTCCGCTGAGCAACGAAAAATTCGGGAGAGAACCGAAGTGAGCAGTGATTCTTGAAGTTCTGAAGCATCCACAAGTTCGCCTTCTCGCCCCGCACGTACACCGGCATATTCCACTTGAGCTCCTCTCGCGCCTTCGGATCGGCACCCAAACTCAGCTTCCGGAGTGCTTCGAGATGCGGCCGTTGGAGGTCGTTCAGCTGCGCAAAGAAATCGTCGACACTCGCGCGTTTGGGCATTGGCATAACCAGCTCCTTCGAGAGACCGATCGAGGGCGGTGGAGTTTGCGACACACGCCCGTGGCACACCGCACATCTAACACTGTCTTGGTCTCCGCGCGAACACTTTTGCGTTCGTGAGCGGGTGAAGAGTGGCCAAGCGCGGAGTCGAACCGCTGAGTTGCCCGTGAGGGTCAACTGCACACCGCCGTACCCCGGTGGCCGCCAAACATTCTGCCGACTTCGGGTGCCGTTCCCACCGCCTGCTGAGTTTCGGTCGACGCATCAGTCGGTGCCGGGTTCACCCTCCAACAGGCGTTGGCGTTCATCGGTCGTACGTGTTTTGCGCGCCCTGTTGACGAGTTTCAGGTTGTAGCGGACGTCATCGGCGATGTCGAGCTCGACGGACTTGTCGGCGGCATCGCACATCACCTTCACCACGTCGCCCTTGCGCGGTGCGTGTAGGCCCTCGAACCAACCGGACGTCTCGGCGCGGAACGGCGAGCCCTCGTCGGGCGTGACATCGACGATGAGGTCGTACTTGTGGACGCGATAGCCGTACTCGTCCTTCACCCGTCCATTTTGGATGAGCTGCGACATCACGACGTTTGCCGTGCCGTGGTGGGACATCTTGCTGCGTCCGAACATCGTCCACCCTTCGTCATGGCGAAGAATAGCGCGCTCCCGAGGTGCCCGATACAGACCAAGACGTGTGCCGCGGATGGTCGTCCGTTCGTCACATTCGACCTTGACTTCGGCCGGCATGCACACGTTGGAGACGTGCGAACTACGTTCGCTGGGATGGATGCTGAGAGCGGAAGGGGTTCGGCGGTGTACGACCTGATCGTGATCGGCGGGTCCGCAGGTGGCTTGTCGGTCGCGATCTCGTCGCTGCGGTCCGGTCTCGAGCGGGTCAGAATCCTTGAATCGGCTTCACGGATCGCCCTGCCCGACCTGATCGGCCCCAACCGACTCGACGTCGGGTTCGGCGAAACAGTGTCGACGGTGTCGCTCCTCGGAGATGGGGATGACAGTCCTCTGGTGGTCGACACCAATCGACTCAGTTACCTGACGCGCGCGGTACTGGTCGCCGACCGACGTCTGGACGAGACCTGGGAACCGAAGATCGAACTTCCCGACACCCCGCGGGTGCACCTGCGCGGTGAAAGTCTCGGTACCGACCAGGATGTCCTGGTAATCGGCCTTTCCGACCACGCCGTCGAGTTGGCCGCCCAATACGTAGACGACGGCAACCGCGTCGTGCTGGCCGCCAACGGGATGGATCCAACGTTGTTGTCGCCGGCCGGGGCGAGCGTGCTGCGCAAGCTTGAACGCGAACGCCTCGCGACGCTGCTGTATCGCTCGTCGCCGGTACGGATCACGCTCTCAGGTGAATACCCGATGGCCGAGTTCGGGGACCGCCGCACCCCCGACCTCCAGTTCGATCAGATCGTGTTCGCCCCTCCTCGTGTCACGCTCGAGCCCTCCGATGTTGGCGTCACCGACGACGCACTCGCCTCCGGCAAGGTCTGGTTCATCGGCGATCCGGGCGATGGCAAGCCCACGACGACCGCGCCTGGTTGGCAGGTCGGTGTGGCGATCGCCGAGGCACTGTTCCCCGAACTCGACGTCACCCCACCGCCGTCACCGCTCGAACGCCGCGCCCGCCACCCCGGCGCGATCGAGGAACTGCGCTACGAGCACTACAACGCGACGATCACGTACTTCGAACCGACGCACTCCGATCTGTGGGTGTTGAGGGTGAAGCCCGACCACGGCGATACGTCGTACCTACCCGGTCAGTACGCATCGCTCGGCCTAGGCTACTGGGAGGAGCGCATCGACGATGCCCCCGATCCCGAAGCCGACAAACGGTGGGACAAGCTGATCCGCCGTTCGTACTCGATCTCGTCGCGGATGTTCGACGAGTACGGCTACCTCACAGACGAGAACGGTCTCGACGAACTCGAGTTCTACGTCGTGCTCGTCGCGCCCACCTCCGAGAACACGCCGGGGCTCACTCCTCGGCTCGCGCTGAAGCGGACCGGTGACCGGATCTACCTCGGTCCGAAGGTCGCCGGGCGCTACACGCTCAATTCCGTGACGAATCCGAAGGCCGAGATCGTCTTCTTCTCTACGGGCACCGGCGAAGCACCGCACAATGGCATGGTCATAGATCTCCTGCGCAAGGGGCACTCCGGTCCGATCGTTTCTGCCGTCACCGTACGTAAGTCGGCCGACCTCGGTTATTCAGACAAGCACCGCGAACTCGAATCGCGCTATCCGAACTATCACTACTTGCCGATGCCGACCCGAGAGGAAGGCATCCCGAAGCGATACCTACAAGACCTGTTGCGTGACGACGACTTCGGCAACGTGCTCGGCATCACGCTGTCGCCCGCGACGAGCCACATCTTCTTGTGCGGCAACCCCGCGATGATCGGGCTGCCCGTGGAACTCGACGGGGTCGAGACCTTCCCCGAACCTGTCGGTGTGGTCGAACTCCTCACCAAACACGGCTTCAGCCTCGACCGTCGCAACGCTCCCGGCAACATCCACTACGAGGAATACTG
Organism: Ilumatobacteraceae bacterium; assembly: GCA_039915905.1. Classification (GTDB taxonomy): domain Bacteria; phylum Actinomycetota; class Acidimicrobiia; order Acidimicrobiales; family Ilumatobacteraceae; genus JAODBQ01. Next base: position 1,930 of record JBDSMK010000179.1, on the reverse strand, counting down.
GTGACCGAGACCGACTCCGGCTTGGTGTGCGTTCAGGCGCGGGGAGGTGGTGAGAAGTCGTCGGGGATAACGAGGTCGTCGGGTGAGAGTTCACCAATGGACGCCTTGCCGAGCCCGCGCAGGTTCGAGTCGATACCCGTGCGGAAGATGTCGAGGACGTTCTCGACGCCGGCTTGGCCGTTGGCTGCCAGACCCCACAGATAGGCGCGTCCGATCATCACAGCTTTGGCGCCAAGAGCCAATGCCTTGATGACATCGCTGCCGCGGCGGATGCCGGAATCCATGACGACTTCGATCTGATCGCCGACCGCAGCGACCACCTCGGGTAACACCCGGATCGGAGCAGGTGTGCCGTCGATGTTGTTCCCGGCGTGGGTCGACACCGAGATAGCTGTAGCACCGGCTTCGACAGCGCGCCGCGCTTCGTCGGCGCGGTTGATCCCTTTGACCATGAATGGTCCGTCCCACTGTGAACGTAGCCAGGCCACGTCGTTCCATGTCGGCGGGGGCGTGGCCATCCACGTCGCGTACGCGTCGAAGAAGCCGGGAACAGGATCGTTTGCGGACACCGGGAAGTTCGGAACGCCAAGTTGTGGGATCTGGCCTGACCTGAGCCACTGGTACAACCAGCGAGGGCGAACCAGCACCTCCGGGGTGTGCTTGATCATCGTCGGGAGGTCGATCGCGGCAGGGATGGCCGGGCTGCCCCAGTCTCGGGAGTGAACGAACGACCAATCGAGCGTGAGGATGATCCCGACCGCACCGCTCGACTTCGCACGCTCCATCCGGCCGACCATCGAATCGCGGTCACCAGCCCAGTAGATCTGGAACAGGGTCTGGGGGTTGGCTGAAATCACCTCGGCCATCGGCTTGGACGAGAACGAACTCAATCCCATCACCACACCGCGAGACGCCGCAGCACGTGCCACCGCAACCTCACCGTCAGGGTGCACCGCCTGCACCCCGGTTGGGCTGATCATCACTGGCATCGACATCGATTGGCCCATGACCTCGGTTGCCGTGTCTCGTGACGCCGACTGGCCGGCGGTGAGCGGACGGAAACCCAACTCGTCAAACGCCGCCACGTTGTCGTCGCGAGTAAGCCCGCGCTCGGCACCCGCGATCAACGCCCCATATACCGACTTCGGTAACCGCTGCTTCGCGCGACGCTGCGCCACGGCAACCGACTCAAACCAGGGATTGACCATTAGTAATCAGCGCCACAACACCGTTCCCGGTCCGGTAGCCCATCTCCTTTCAATCCGAACTTGCGTCTTCTCGCACAGAGACTACCGAAGGTCGTCTGGACATCGTGAGGTATCGATTTTCACTCACTGCCATCCGAAGCATCAACCCTGACTCTCGTCAGAGACAGGAGAACAACCCTCACTCAGCCCACGGCGCGAAGGGAGCCACCGGTGCAGAACGCGCCGCGATTGCGTCGTCCGGCGGTCGAATCGAGGCGTTACATCGAAACGTCTCTCTGAGCTCGCTGAGCGCTCCGCCGCGGGAAGCGAGGTCGGCATAAGTGTCGAGTTCGGCATCGACCGCAGGGTGGGGCTGCCCGGCCGATCTGCGGATCGTGAAGGTGCCAGCGATCACCATCCCAGTACTCAACGACCCAGTGATCGACCCACTTTCCCTTGTCGAAGTAGCTCGCGAAACCACAACGCGTGCGCGCCGCCACGCCTTTGGCCCGAAGCAACGCGCAATGCAACACGGCGAAGTGATAGCAAAACCCGATCATCCGGCGCTCGGCGGGACGCTTCACGTCGATCGGGTCTGAATCGATCTCAAGGATGTGTTCGATAAGTGGCGCAGCCCCCGTGATCTGCATGGCGTCGCACTCCGGCGTCGACTCGATTCCGCGTATCGCTGCCATCCAGTTGTGGATGATCACGCCGCGGACGACCTTGCCGAGCGCGTTCGG
>JBDSMK010000092.1:0-8408 GCA_039915905.1 Ilumatobacteraceae bacterium | reverse complement strand
GCGCGAGAACATCGAGCCGTCGAAGAACCGTGCTGGGCTGGTGGTCCGCAAGGGCCTCGATCACCGCGTAACCAACGTGTCGCTGCGGCGTTTGTGAACAACGGCGAAAGCTACTAGCCGGCGGCCGCGCCGGCAGCGTCGCCTGCTTCTTCGCTGCGCAGCCAGGCGGGAAGTTCGCCCAACCTGCTGAGTTCCACGAACTGCTCGTCGTACTCCACCCGCTCCAGATCCCATAGCAACTCGTACGGCACGTGCACCCCGTGGGCGCCCAACGCGAGGACCGGCAAGATGTCGCTGCGCACACTGTTGCCAACCATGCAGAATCGGGCCGGCTCGACACCGAAGCGCCGGAGCAACTTGTCGTAGGTGGGTGGATCTTTCTCCAGCACGATCTCAACCTGATCGAAGTGGTGGGCCAGACCGGAGACTGTGACCTTGTGCGTCTGGTGGATCAAGTCACCCTTGGTGATCAGCACCAGTCGATGAGTCCGTCCCACCTCGGCCAACACCTCCGGTACGTCGGGCAGCAATCGCACGGGCTCCTGCAGTTGGGCGCGCGCCAGCTCGACGAGCTGTGCGATCACAGCGCCCGGCACTTCGCCCTCGGTGACCGACACCGCGCATTCCACCATCGACAACCCGAACGACTTCACGCCATAACCGAACACCCCGACGTTCTTGCGTTCCGTGGCGGTGAGCGCAGCCTTCACGTCGACACCCGTCGGGGAGTAGGGACCGACCAGTTCCACGAAGCGGTGTTCGTTGGCGTAGAAGCCGTCCTCACTGCGCCACAGGGTGTCGTCGGCATCGAAACCGATCACGTCGAAGCGACGATCGACGGCGCTCATCGATGCAGCGCATTGAGGTAGTTGTAAACCGTGATCCGGCTGACACCCATCGCGTCTGCCACGTCTTCTACGGCACGCCGCAAGGTGAATGCGCCACGCTCGTCAAGCATCCGGATGGCGCGCTGCTTGTCTTCCCGGCCGAGTGTGGGCAGCGACGCTCCGAGCTCGCGCTCCACACCCTCGATCAAACGATCCAGCGCACCGTGCAACGGAGCCACGCGCACGACGGCGATGACCTCGCCCTCCCAGCGCAGCGGTAGGTCGCCCGGTTCGCGGTCAGCGGTGGCTACCAGCGTCGCGCCCAGCGCTTCGACCACCGGCTTGACGGCCAGCACCAGTGGGTGGCGCGGCAACTTGTTCACCTGCGCTCCGCGACTCGGCCGGCGGAGAGGCTCACGTGGGTAGCTCCATTGGCGAACGCTGCCTGCAGCACCGCTGCCGCGACCGCCGCGGCGCGGGCATCTTCCACCTGGCAACTCGACCCGAACGGGCCGAACTCGATGGTCACCCCGAGTTGCTCGGCAGCAGCCACCGCGGCGGTGACGTGTGCCCCCGGTTGACCCTCCACGAACGGCTCCACCGTGAACTCCATCAGCAGCACGACTCGACTGTATCGAGACGTGCCAGCGCGATTGGAGGTGCGCCAACCCGATTCGCACGGTCAGCGAATGCCCATCACCCGCTGGAGGTCGGCGCTGCGGTGCACGCAGTCGGCACCCGCTCGTTCGAAGGCCTCGTTCAACCTGTTCAGGGTGTTGCGAAACACTGTGTTCCAATCGTTCTCGAACTGGTCGCGCGCCGGACCCACCCAGGCGGTGCCGCCTAGCGCTGACGTCACCGCAGACATGACCCCATTGATGCTCGCGACCTGGTTCTTCAAAGCGTTGCCAAGCGCGGCCAGTTGCTCGGGGTTGGCGCCGTACATGCTCATCGTTGGCTCCTTTCCGCCCCGGCGAGGGCCGGCGCGATCACAGACAATGAGGACAACGAGCACGTCCTACGAGGCAAAGTCCGTGATCAGAGCCGCAAACTGCGCCGCACGTCGCCAATACGTCATCGGAACATCGCCAGCACCGGGACTGCCTAGCATCGGGCAATGGAACTGAACACGCTGCGTGACGAGGCCCATGATCTGTTCGGCGAGATGGTTTCCCTGCGGCGCACGCTGCACTCGTGGCCGGAGGTAGGCAACGACCTGCCGATCACCAAGGAGAACGTGCTCGCCGCGCTCGAAGGGCTCCCTCTGCATCTCGTCCTGCACCAGACGACCAGCGGGATCGCGGCTCTTCTGGAGGGAGGCCGGCCAGGCCCCACGGTGCTGCTGCGCGGCGACATGGACGCATTGCCGATGCCGGAGAACACCGGACTCGAGTTCGCATCACGCGTCGGCGGGCAGATGCACGCCTGCGGTCATGACACCCACACCTCGATGCTGGTAGCCGCCGCCAAGCTGCTCAGTGCCCGCCGCGCCGACATCCCCGGGCGGGTGCTGTTCATGTTTCAACCCGGCGAAGAAGGCTACGCGGGGGCGAAGTTCATGCTCGATGAGGGCCTGCTCGATGTCGGCCCACGATCGGATGGGTCGCCGTCGCCTATCACCGGCGCGTTCGCGCTGCACATCTCCTCGGCGATGCCGACGGGCTGGGTCAGCACGCGACGTGGCTCGATCATGGCCTCCGCCGATCGCATGGTCATCACCGTCACAGGCCGCGGCGGCCACGCCAGCGAACCGCACCGCGCCCTCGACCCGATCCCAGTGGCCTGCGAGATCGTGCAGGCGCTGCAGACGATGATCACCCGCACGGTCGACGTGTTCGACCCGTCGGTGGTCACCGTGGGGCGGATCACCGCCGGCACGACCAACAACGTGATCCCCGAGTCCGCCGAGATCGAGGGCACCATAAGGGCAGTCAGCGAGCGCACCAGGGCGAAGGTGCACGACGGCATCCGTCGCGTCGCCGAAGGCATCTGCGCGGCCCACGGCACCGACGTGGTGGTCGAGGTGATCCCCGGTTATCCGGTGACCGTCAACAACGACACGTTCGCCGACTTCGCCACCGGTGTGGCCGAGGAGATCATCGGTGCCGAGCACGTGCGTCGCCTGCCCAATCCGGTGATGGGCGCGGAGGACTTCAGCTACGTGCTCAACGAGGTTCCGGGAACGATGATGTTCCTCGGCGGCACGCCTTCCGGGCGCGATCCGGCCACCGCCGCGCCGAACCACTCCAACCGAGTGATGTTCGACGAGACCGCGATGATCAACGGCGCCGCGCTGTACGCCGCCATTGCCCTACGCCACCTCGCCGCCGGAGATCAGCCGCTCGGCCGCTGATCAGGCGGGCGTCAGACGCAGGGTGACAAGCTCGAACGGACGCAGCGCGACCACCACCACGTCGTCGGCAACCTCCACCGCGCCGACCGGCTCCTCCAGCAGGTTGCATCGCGACGCGACGTCGGGCGGGGCCGCACAGCGCACAGTGACAGTGCATCGGTCGCCGCACATCTCTGCCATGCGCACGATCAGATCGCCCGAGCCGTCGTCGGCGCGTTTCACGGCGCTGACCTCCACGCCGGGATGGTCGACGACCACTACCGGTTCCGGCAGCACATCGGCTGGGGCACCCGGAGGGTCGGTACGGGTAGTTGCGTTCGCCTCGAACAGTCGTAGCGGAAGGTTCAGGTCTGCGGCCTCACGTAGCACGTCGTGCAGTCCGGGGCCGTGGGGCAGCACGGCGATGGTCACTTGGTGACGCCCACGGTCAGCGGTCGGATCGGGGTAGTTCGCGGCTCGCTGCAACGAAACCCGCACGCCGCCGTCGAACAGGCTGTGTCCGTACCGACCGTCGTTGAGCACCGCCACACCCCAACTCGGCTCGCTGAGATCCACGTAGCGATGAGCGCAGACCTCGAACTTGGCCGCGTCCCACGGTGTGCTGGGATGCGTCGGGCGCATCACGTGGCCGAACTGGATATCGCAGGCCGCCTCGCGAGCTCGTACTTCCAGTGGCACCAGCACCGACAGCAGCTGCTCGTTTTCGTGCCAGTCAATGTCGAAGGTGATGTCGAGACGCGCGCTTCCGGCTCGCAACGTGACGAGCTCGACAAGCGATGACGCCGAGAACTGGCGCGTCACCCGCAACGTGGCAAGCAGCGGCCCGGCGTCGATCACCTCCACAGAAGTGACCCCGCCGACCGCGCTGCCGAGAGAGGCGGTCCATGCCTCCACGTACCACGCGTCGTACTCCACCGGGTGGTCGGGCGCCAGTTCGACCACGATTGGCCGACCGGGCGCCAGCAGTTCCCGCCCGATCGAGATATCGATGATCGACACGATGCTGCCGTCGAGGTCCCAGCTGACGGCGAGTTGCGAGTTGGCGAAAGAGTGTTCTGTCACCGACACCGAGTCGCCGCATCGCGCCGCGACAACAGGGGCAAGCCCCAAGCCGGGAACGTTCACCGAGAACGCTCGCCCGCCGTCGGCCAGCACCTGCACATCCTCGCCGCCTGCCAATGGCGCCCCGGCCGTTGCGGATGCAACTACCTCACACCGCGCGTGCGTCGCGGCGTTGGCTACTACCAGGCCCCGCTGGGCAACCCCCGGCAGCCTGATCAGCGCGGCACCGATCAGCCGTTCCAGGCAGGCGATAATGCGGGCGTGCGCGGCCTCGGTGTCGGCATGCACCCAGGCGATCGACGAGCCGGGGATGATGTCGTGGAACTGGTGCAGCAGCACCTCTTTCCACAGTGCGTCGAGCTCGGCGGCCACCTCCTGCGGCACCGCTCCGCCGGTTGCCCACCACAGCTCCGCCTCGCGTAGCAGGCGTTCACAGTGTCGGTTGCCGACCTTGGTGTTGGTCTGGCTCGTGAGAGTGCCGCGGTGCATCTCGAAGTACAGCTCGCCGTCCCACACCGGCACCGGCGCACCGGCGGCAGCTTCCGCTTCGACCTGCTCGAAGAACTCGTCGACGGTGCCGAGACGAATCTGCGAAAGACCGTCGATGTCGGCGAGACGGTTGGCCCGCTCGACCATCTCACGGGTCGGTCCGCCGCCACCATTGCCGTGGCCGTAGGGCATCAGGCTCCACCGGCTCCAGCCGTGCTCTTTGAAGTTGCCCTCGGCGTAGGCCACCTCCTCGCTGGTGATCGTGGCGTTGTATGTGTCGACCGGAGGGAAGTGAGTGAGCACCTCGGTGCCGTCAAGTCCCTTCCACCAGAATGTGCTGTGAGGAAATCGGTTCTGCTTGTTCCAGCTGAGCTTCTGGGTGACGAACCGGTCGCAACCGGCGGCGCTGAAGATCTGCGGTGCCGAAGCCGGATAGCCGAACACGTCGGGGATCCACACCTCGCGGCAGCGGACCCCGAAGCGGCTCTCGAAGTAACGCTGACCGTGCACCAACTGGCGCGCCAGGCTCTCGCCGCTGGGCAGGTTCATGTCGGCCTCCACCCACATCCCGCCTACCGGCTGCCACTGCCCAGCCGCGGCCTTCGCCACGATCCTCTGGAACAGATCGGGGTATCCCCGTTCGATCCAGTCGTACTGCGCAGCCTGCGAGCACACGAAGCGGTACTCCGGATGGTCGTCCATCAGTCGCACCGCCGAAGCAAACGTTCGCGCACACTTGCGCACCGTCTCGCGCAGCGGCCACAGCCATGCGGTGTCGATGTGTGCGTGGCCGACGGCGACCACCTGATGTGCACCGGAACGCGCCGGCAGGTCCAGCGCCGGAGCCAGCAGTGCCCTGGCCCTACCGGCGGTTCCGGAGATGTCGGTCATCTCGAGAGAATTGAACGCGCTCTCCAAAACCCTCAAGGCACGTTGCCGCCGGGCATCTTTGACCGGCATCGCGCGGACCAATCCGAACAGCACCTCGACGTCGAGCAGCAGTGCGAACACTGTGTCGTCGCGCTGGCACAACTCAGCGCGGCGTAGGCGGTACAGCTGCGCGTCACCGGCTGTGGCCGGTGAGCCGAGCTGTGACGGGCGAAACGATGGGAACGCCGGGTTCGATGCGGCCTCGACAAGCAAGTTCAGCGGACCAGCAGGCGTCCGCGCAAGAGGCACCCCGGTGCGCCTCGGGTGGATTCCCTGCACCGGCTTGCCGTCGACCCACAGCAGGCCCTCGGCCTGGAACCCGGCCGAGTCGTGGTGGAAGCCGAGGTCGATCACCGCCTCGAGCCGGTTGCCCACCCACGCTTCAGGGACATCTGCTGCGAACCGGAACCAGGTGGTTCCCCACGGACGGCTCCATTGACCGCCGATGTCGAACGGACGGTATTCGGCAGAAGCCGCCTCGGCGTACGGCACCGGCTCGCCGGGCACGTCCCATGCCTGCACTGTCATCGGTTGTGACGCCGAATACATCGCCGGCATCACCCGCTCGAAGAGCTCACGGCGAATTCGAGCCTCGACGAGGACGTGGTCGTCGTGCATCAGCCGACGACCACGAGGAACTGGTACGACGATCCGGGGCATGCCATCTGCCTTACGGTAACGGTCCGCCACAAGGGGTACCGTCGCGTTGATGTCCAGCTTGCAGCACCCTGATCGGCCCAACGCTCCGCCCGAGTCGGGTACGCGTCCGCTGACCGGCATTCGCGTCCTCGATCTCACAAGGGTACTGAGCGGTCCGCACGCCACCCGTACGATGGCCGACCTAGGTGCCGACGTCATCAAGGTGGAGCCACCCGCCGGCGACACCACCAGGTTCACCACGCCGAAGATCAACGGCCTGTCGGCGTACTTCGTGCAGCAGAACGTCGGCAAGCGCAACCTCAGCGTGGACATGGACAAGCCCGAGGCGCGCGAGTTGCTGTTGAGCCTGGCTGAGCACTGCGACGTGATGATCGAGAACTTCCGCCCGGGAGTGGCGGCCCGCATGGGCCTCGGCTACGAGGCTGTCTCGGCACGCAACCCACGCATCGTCTACGCCTCGATCAGCGGTTACGGCCAGTCCGGCCCGTGGGTCTCGCGACGCGCCTATGCCCCGGTGGTGCAGGCCGAGACCGGGTTCACCAAGGCGCAGGGCGATGCCCGTGGCGGCGTCTACGCCAACGACCCGTTCAGTCACGCCGACGTGTACACCGGTTTGGAGTGCGTGGCTGCAGTGTTGGCCGCGTTGTATCAACGGGAACGAACTGGCCGCGGCGACCGCATCGACGTGACGATGGCCCAGACGATGCTGTACGTCAACGAGCACTTCAACAACGAATTGTGGGACGGTCCGGTGGACCCAGCGTGGATCCGTAGCTTCGGTACCACGCAGTACCCGGTGTTGACCGCGGCCAACGGTGACACGGTGGTGGTCAGCGGACACCTTGCAGAAAAGGGTGTGTTCCAGTCGTTCATCACCGTCACGGGCCATCCGCAATTGGTCGACGACCCGCGCTTCAACACCATCCCGCACCGGCTCACGAACTACCAGCAGATCGTTGCGCTTGTCGACGAATGGGCTGCGGCGATGCCGACAGCCGTGGACATCGAAGCCGCGCTCGCCCCTTACGGGCTGGCCACCGGCAAGCTGCGCACGGTGCGCGAGCTGTGCGAGAGCGACTGGGCCGAGGCGCTAGACGCGGTCGCGGCAGTCTCCGACCGCGGCACCGGCACGTTGCGGATCCCCAACCCACCGTGGCGCTTCGCCGGCAGCGATCATGGCATTCTCGGCGAGCCGCGCTACCGCGGCGAGGACAACCGTGCGGTGCTCAGCGATCTCCTCGGCACCGATTCCGCCACCCTCGACAGGTTGGAGAGCGACGGCGTGCTGTCCAGCCGGATCCCGACGACACCTGGGTGAGCCTGCATTTTCCCGTTGCGCCGATGACGGCAACTCTCGGTGTGTTGCCAACGGCCGCCGAGGACCACCTGTGGGCATACGAGATCAAGTGGGACTGATATCGCACGCTGGCGTTCATCGACGGCGGCGTGGTGCGGCTGCAGAGCCGCGGCCTTTTGGACGTGACCGCAAAGTACCCCGAGATCGGCAACATCGGGGAAGCCGTCAACGCCAACGCGGCGGTGCTCGACGGCGAACTGGTGTGCTTCGGCGACGACCAGCGACCGAGCTTCGAGGCGCTCCAACGGCACACCACGCAGGCCGTGCTGCACATCTTCGATGTCCTCGCAATCAATGGCAACAACACCGTCGAGCTTCCCTACGAGCAGCGCCGCGATCTGCTCGTCAACGTCATCGACGCAGCGCCGAACTGGCTCGTCCCGGCACACAAAATCGGTGACGGCAGGTCACTGCTGGCCGCTACCGCCGCACACGGCATGGAGGGGGTGATGGCTAAACGCCTCGGTTCGCCGTACCTCGTCGGCCGACGCAGCAGTTCGTGGCGCAAGGTGAAGAACCGTCGCGAGGTGGAGCTGACCATCGGCGGGTTCACTGCCGGTACCGGCAACCGCGCCGGCACGCTCGGAGCGTTGCTGGTAGGGCTGCGCCATGACGACGGCCTGCACTTCGCCGGCGGGGTCGGCACCGGCTTCGACCAGTCGACGCTGGAAATGCTGCACCGTCGACTGCTGACGCTGCGCAGCCCTGATTGTCCGTTCCACCAACCACC
>JBDSMK010000090.1:0-4418 GCA_039915905.1 Ilumatobacteraceae bacterium | reverse complement strand
CTCGCGTCGCGCACCAACATCACCGTGGAGGCTGGCTGGACTGGCACCTCGCTGGGCGGCGCATCGGTGATCGACAAATCGTGTGACACGTCTCGACCGTACCCGCACACGTCGGCGTCGTTCGCATAGAGTGCGCAACCGTGCTGGTGTGGATGGATCTGGAGATGACGGGCCTTGACCCGACGCACAACGTGATCGTCGAGATCGCCACGATCGTCACCGACGATGAACTCGTCGTCGTCGCCGAAGGTCCCGACCTGGTGATCCACCAGCCTGAGGCGGCGTTGGCGGCAATGGATCCGGTCGTTGTCGAGATGCACACCAAGAGCGGTTTGCTGGACGCCATCCGGGCATCGACGATCACGCTGGAGCAGGCCGGGATGGCGACGTTGGAATTCATCCGTACCCATGTGCCCGAGCAACGCACGGTTCCGCTGTGCGGCAACTCGATCGGTACCGATCGGCGCTTCCTGGCGGCCTACCTGCCCGATATCGAGAACTGGCTGCACTACCGCAGCGTGGATGTCAGCAGCATCAAGGAGCTTGCCCGTCGCTGGTATCCGCAGGTCGGCCGTGCCCAACACAAGTCCGGCACGCATCGCGCTCTCGACGACGTCCGTGAGAGCATCACCGAATTGCAGTTCTACCGCGAGCGGCTGTTCGTACCGCGGGACGCTCCGGCCGACGCGTAATCTCTGACACCATCAGTGGTACTGGTCGAGGATGCTGCTCTCGGTAAGTCGTGTGAGGGTGTCCTTGATCGCCTGAGCCAACACCAAGTCGACGCCGTTGACCTCCGCGATGTCGCTCACGGTGGCGCGCTGCAACTTGGCGAACTCGCCGAAGTAGGAGGTGACCGCTAGGGCCAGTTCCGGCGATAGGTGCTGCACCCTGGCCAGCAGTCTCAAGCCCTTCGGTGAGGCGGCCGCCTCCGCGTCGTGGCCCGTGCCGGCATACGAGTCGGCGATCGTTGGGTAGTCGGCGAGCACCAGTTCGAGTTCGTCTTCCAACTCGCCGAAGACCTCGTCGAGCTGCAACCGCAGAAGCCGGGCATCGACACCCAACTCGACGATCATCGTCTCGATCTCGGCGGCGATGCGACGCACCATCTCGCCGCGCTGCACGACCGCCGCCACATCGCGCACCGTCACCACGTCTTCTATCTCCAAGGCGGTGAGGTTGGCCAGCGCATCGTCTAGACGCACCTTGTAACGCTCCAACGTCTGCAGCGCCTGGTTGGCGCGATCGAGCAGTCGGCCGACGTCTTGCAGTTGGTGCTTCAAACCGCCGGCGTAGAGGTTGATCACGTTCATCTCTTCACTGATGCTGACGACCGGGACGCGCAGCGAGCGGGCTACCCGCTCGGCGGTGCGATGGCGGGTGCCGGTCTCGCTGGTTGGTTCAGTGGGGTCCGGCACGAGATGCACGTTCGCCCGGGCGATGCGTGTGGCGTCGGTACTGAGGATGATCGCGCCGTCCATCTTCGCCAACTCGGAGAGCCTTTGCGGGCTGAAATCAGCGTCCAGCAGGAAACCCCCGGTGCAGATCGCCAGCACTTCTTCCGTATCGGTGAGCACCAGCAGTGCACCCATCTTGGCGCGCACGATGCGTTCCAGACCGTCGCGCAGCGGTTTGCCCGGAGCAACCGCGGCCAGCGCAGTATGCAGCGCATCGTTGGCCGTCGCCGGAGGATTCATGCGCCGAGTCTAGTTTTGTGGTTGCCCGCTGCGCATCCCGGTGATCCGGTTGTTCGTGGCGAAACCGGTCGCGAGGCCGACGGCTGCCAGCGCCTCGCTGACTGTTCCGGCGCGGATCAAGGTGATGCCGTCGACACCGTTGGGCGAGTTGGTCGGCACCACAGCGCGGGCGAAGCCGAGCCGTGCGGCCTCCGCCAGGCGCCGCGGCGCCTGTGCCGCCTGGCGCAGCTCGCCGGCCAGGCCGACCTCACCGAAGACCACCACATCGGCTGGCAGTGGAGTGTTGGTCAACGCGCTGACCACCGCCAAGCACACCGCAAGATCTACTCCTGGCTCCGTCAGGCGCACTCCACCCACCGCGGAAGCGAACACCTCTTGTGACGAGAGCTGGAAACGGGCACGTCGTTCCAGCACCGCCAGCAGCAGAGCCAACCGACCGGGATCTATGCCCTGCGCGCTGCGCCGCGGTGGAGCGCCTGGCGGAACCGGGTTGGTGAGCGCCTGCACCTCCACCAGCAGCGGCCGCTGACCCTCCAGCGTGGGCGTGATCGCCGAACCCGCCACGCCGGTGCGGCGGTCGGTGAGGAACAGGCTGCTGGCGTCGGGTACGCCGACCAGCCCGTGGCCGGCCATCTCGAACACCCCGAGTTCGTGGGTCGCCCCGAAGCGGTGCTTCACGGCGCGCAGCAGACGCAACGCGTGGTGCCGGTCGCCTTCGAAGTTCAGCACGGTGTCGACGACGTGTTCCAACACTCTTGGTCCGGCGAGGCTGCCGTCCTTGGTCACATGGCCGACAAGAACCATCGGCAGGTTGCGGCGTTTGGCCTCACCAACCAGGAGGTGGGTGCAGCCGCGGACCTGGACCACGCTGCCAGGAGCGGAGGCAACCTGCGGGTCGGCAACCGCCTGGATGCTGTCGACTACCACGAGGGTCGGCTGGACCTGCTCGATCGCAGTGAGGATGTGATTCAACGAGGTTTCCGGCACGATCCACAGCTCGGGGTTGACCGCCCCAAGACGCTCGGCGCGCAGGCGCACCTGCTGGGCGCTCTCCTCTGCGCTTATGTACAGAGTTGACCCAGGCCACGATGCGAGCAGCTGCAGCAACAGGGTGCTCTTGCCGATGCCCGGCTCGCCACCCAGCAGGGTGACCGACCCGGGTACGAGACCACCGCCGAGCACCCTGTCGAACTCGGCGATACCGGTGGGCTGGGGGCGGCCGAGTAGCGCATCGACCTCGCCGATGCGAATCGGCCGCGCTGCCGGGCCACCGATCAACCGGGTGGCACCGACCGGATCGGGTTCCTCGACGTCTTCGACCAGCGAGTTCCACGCCTCGCACGTGCCGCACTGACCCGCCCACTTCGGATGTGTGGCAGCGCATTCGCTGCACCGGTAGACAACGCGGATCCTGGCCATGGCCGCACGATACGCAGGGGGTGCGCGACAGTTACCGGGGGCCGAACTGCACGGCTATCTCGACGTCTGGCTCGATGGCTGGGTCTTGGTGCTCGGTCGTCTCCTGCGGCGGGCCATCACCACGAAGCCGATGAACGCTACGGCGATTACGCACCACAGCACCAGCACCACGAAGGCCACGGTAGCGACGGTGCCCCAAACGTTGCTGCTGCTCGTCGCTACGGCGATGGTGGAGACGTCGACCGACGTGCCGTCGAGCGGCACGGACCACGATGCCGTGGGACCGTCGCCCGTCGAATTGCCCGTCGAATTGCCCGTCGAATTACCGGTCAGATCGCCGGCCGGCGTCCCGGCGACTGTTCCGGGCAGCGTCACCGTAACCGTTATCGTCGCCACCTGTGCCGGGGTTAGGTTGGCTGCGGCAATGCTTCCGGCATACGGCGAGGCACCGATCGCATCAAGCAGTTGTTGTTCGCCGAACGCGTCCAAGCCGCCGTCGATGCGCAGCGTGCCGCCAAAAGTAGTGGTGACCCGCCCGCCCGTACTGACGCGACTGAGCCGGACGTCGTGCAGCGGCCCACCCGGCCCGTTCAACCCGCGCAGCACCGCAGTGGCCTGCTCGGCGTCAGCGAAGGGATGAGTCAGCACCACCTTCAAACCACCGTCAGGGGTTGAAGTCGGCATCGTCGCCACCCAACCTGCGGCCACTGCGTCGTCGAAGTGCAAGTCAGCCGCAAGTCCGTCGGCAGCACGAACCACCGCCGCATCCGCCGTCACCGTCACCGTTACGGTGCCGCTGCCGTCGGCGCGCACCACCACGTCGACGTTGGTGTCGACACGGCAAGCCCCCAGTGCCACCGCGGCAACCGCGAACAGCACCAGTCGTAGGCAGCGTCGGCCGGTACGCCTAGGCCGACACTGCCGACCGACCGACGCCAGCGGACTACTCGGTGGGCGTGGCGGCGTCACCATCGGCGCCGGTGGCAGCCAGTTCCACCGCTACCGGCGGCATGAACCCGGGCACCGCGTTGAACGTCAGGCGCTTCTCGCCGGGCTTGTCGGGATCGTCCTCGGTGTCGACGACGATTATCTCGCCGGCGTTGAACTGCTTGTAGAGGATCTTCTCTGACAGTTCGTCTTCGATCAGTCGCTGGATCGCGCGGCGCAGTGGCCGGGCGCCCATCTGTGGGTCGTAACCGCGCTCGGCGAGGAGGTTCTTGGCGCTCTGGGTCAGTTCGATTCCAAGACCCTGGCTCTCCAGTTGACTTGCCAGACGCTTGGTCATCAGGTCGACCATCTGCA
>JBDSMK010000071.1:0-2946 GCA_039915905.1 Ilumatobacteraceae bacterium | reverse complement strand
GATTCACCTACGAACCCGGGCAGCACGCATCGATTCGTCACAAACGATTCACCTACGGACCCGGACAGCACGCATCGATTCGTCACAAACGATTCACCTACGAACCCGGACAAACGTTGGGATCCCTGTCGTTGTACCTGGGACAGCTGCCAAGGGCCCAAGGGTCATGGGCCAGGTTCAGCTGCCAGAGAGCCACGGCCCACGGCTCACGGCCGTTGCACCTCGGCGAGACGAGGATCATCCATCGGCGGCACCGGGTCGTACAACAGGGCCACATGATTGCGCCAGAAGATCCTCAGCAAGCCCACTCCACTGGCCAGCGCTCGACGCGCTGACACAGTGGTTTTGGCGCTGGAGATGATCTGTACGGGTGCCTCGACAATCGTCAACTGTCCATCACGACGGGCCGCGACAAGGATCTCGACATCAATCGCAAACCCGTTCTCGTGCAGCACGGGCCCTACCGCAGCGATCACCTCACCGCGGTACAACTTGAGTCCAGTCTGGGTGTCTCTCACATCGAGGCGGAACAGCAGTCGCACGGTGACTCGAAACAGTCGCGACATAGCAGTCCGATGCCTCAACGTAGCGATCTTCGAATCGGGATGTACCTTGCTGCCAACCACCGCATCCGCCCCACTCGTCGCCGCGATCCGAACCAGATCCGATAGCTGCTCTGGCGGAAGATCACCATCCGCATCGATGTAGCCGACATACGCCGCCTTGCTGATGGCGAACCCGACCCGCAGTGCGGCACCCTTACCGGCATTGTTCGGTAATTCGATCACCTCCACATGCGCCAACCCAAGGTCTCGAAGCGCCGCCGGCGAACCATCGGTGCTGCCATCTGACACGGCCACGATCCGGTAGCTGCCGTCAAGGCCGTCAAGCGTCGCGGCGAGACGTCGAACAGTGTCGAGCAATGCGTCCCTCCCGGGGTTGAAGAAGGGAACGATCATGGCGATGTCTGACTGCGAGTCGACGGCAACAGACATGCTCGAGCCGGACCACGCGACCGAGCGCGTCACCGGCGCCAGCCGCTGGATGGCCGGCAAAGCCATCGCTCCAACGCAGACCACGAACACCACCAGCGTCACGGCCGCCAGTGAGTCATTCGTTCGCACGATGAGGCCTGCTACGGCGAGCGCCACCGCCCCTACGAGCGGAACCGCAGCCAGGCGCCGATGCCGGTCGAGATGAAAGTAGGTCAACAGCGGAATCACCGACATCGCGGCCCACGCCGCTGCCAACAACCGCAACGTCGAGACATCGACCACGCCGGCGACGTCACCGAGCACGACCCGCGCCAGCCACCTCGGCGCCGCCACCACAACAACGCCGACCGCTCCCGCCCCGGCCACAATCGCGACCATCGCGGTGCTGAACACCTCTCGAACTCGTTGGCTGCGACCTCGTTCACGCATGAACGTCGGCAACGGCAAGTGGGTCAACAGCAACGCCATGAAGAACGACGAACGTGCCACCGTGGTGCCCAATGAGTAGGCGTCGGCCTCCCCTGCTGGAAGACGCACTCGCCCGAGCACGGTGTCGAGCACGATCAACGCCCACAGCCCCGCCAACATCACAACGCTGCCCAACAGACGCCTCAACGTCGCCCTGTCGTAGCGCTGGCGTCCTAGCGGGCTTGGCGCCAACAACACCGCAGTAGCCGACATCACGGCCTCGGCGACGAACGTGGCAGCCAACGCTGCGGTGACGCTCTTGCCGATCAACCCGAGCAGCGGCACGATCACCGCCAGACGCACTGCCGCTCCGGTGACGTAGACAACGGCGAGCCGATGCCAATCAGCGCGCAGCAGCAACCGTGCTCGCGCCGCGATACCGCAGAACGTGGCAGTAGTCGCAGCCCCGGTAAGGCCCCCAACCCCAAACGCATACGAGCCCGACACCGGCATCCCGACGACCACGAGCCCACCGACGATCAACCCGACACCCAGCGACACGCCGGCGGGAACATGAGCGTCGCCGGGCAGACGCGCCAGCACAACCTGCAGACCGAGGCCTAGAACGCCGACACCACCCACCACGGCTAGCAGGGCGTCGAACGCGCCAATGTCATCGAGCGACACCCGCGTTGCGCAGATCCGCTGGAACAATGCGGTCACGAATGCAGCCACGACCCCGGCCAGGATGAAGACCGCAACAGCTCCAGCGTTGGACGGCCGGGCAGGAGCGAGGAAGCGTCAGTGAGCGACCTCGTTCATGCGGCCACAGTAGAGGCGGGTAGCGTCTTCGGCCGTGACACGCATAGCCATCATCGGTACTGGATATGTCGGCCTCACTACCGGAGCGTGCTTTGCCTCCCTCGGCCATGACGTCGTCTGCGCCGACGTCGACGAGTCCAAGATCGAGCGCCTCAACCGTGGCGAGATCCCGATCGTCGAGCATCGCCTGGACGAACTGGTCGCTGACGGCCTGCGCAAAGGCAACCTGCGATTCGTGCTCGGCGCAGTCAATGCCGTGCACGACTGCGAGGTCGCCTTCTTGTGCGTGCCCACCCCACAGGGCGAGGACGGCTCGGCAGACCTCAGCTACGTCGAGCGCGCTGCCCGCGAGATCGCCCCGGCCCTTCCGTACGAATGCATCGTGGTCAACAAGTCGACGGTGCCCGTCGGATCGGCGAAGGTTGTCGAGCGCGTGCTTCAGCGTCCAGACGTACGCGTCGTCAGCAACCCAGAGTTCCTCCGTGAAGGGTCAGCCGTCGAAGACTTCCTGCGGCCGGATCGCGTCGTCGTCGGCAGCGACGACAAGGCCGCGGCGATGTTCGTCGGCTCGCTCTACGACGCTGTCAAAACGCAGGTGATCATCACCGATCCGGCCTCGGCGGAGACGATCAAGTACGCCGCAAATGCGTTCCTGGCCACCAAGTTGAGCTTCATCAACGCGATCGCGGCGATCTGCGAAGGTGTCGGCGCCGACGTCAAC
>JBDSMK010000062.1:0-4269 GCA_039915905.1 Ilumatobacteraceae bacterium | reverse complement strand
CAAGGTGCCGAAATCGATTGAGTTCCGCACCGAACCGCTGCCTTTGTCGGGTGCTTTGAAGCCGCTGAAGCGGGAGTTACGCAAGCCGTTCTGGGACAATCGACCCTCCGGGATCCACTGACCGCAGGCTTCATGGCAGGCACAGCCTGCCAACGGGTAATCTGATCGCGACCGAACACGGCAGGAGGTGGTGACTGATCATGGATCATTCTCACATTTCTGATGCGGGGTCCGAGGCCCCAGCATTGGCATCGGTGTTACAGCAACTGCTCCCGCAGGCGCTACCAATCGGGGTGCGCGCGTGGGATGGCAGCACGGCGGCTGGCGGCGCTTCGGGCGCTGTGGTCGACGTGCGTTCACCGGATGCGTTGCGACGACTGATGTGGGCCCCCAACGAACTCGGCTTCGGACGTGCCTATGTGGCCGGCGACCTCGACGTCGATGGAAACCTCTACGAGGTGCTGGCGGCGCGCGACAGCCTGCAGCTCGGCGAACCACAACCGTCGTTCGACCTCGGAGCTCGCGGCTGGCTGCGCGTACTGCGCCTCGCCCGTCGAGCGGGGGTTCTCGGTCGACCGCTACCGGCGCCGCGCGAGGAGAGCCGACTGCGCGGCCGGCGCCACTCTCGGGCGCGTGACGCCGCGGCAGTGTCGTTCCACTACGACATCTCCAACGACTTCTACCGCCTGCTACTCGGGCCGACGATGACCTATTCGTGCGCCTTCTTCGAGCACGACGACAGCACCCTTGACGAGGCCCAGGAGGCAAAGTACGGGCTGATCTGCCGCAAGCTCGGACTGCGCCCCGGGATGCGCCTACTGGATGTCGGCTGCGGTTGGGGCGGGATGGTGCTTCATGCTGCCGCGCACTACGGCGTTGATGCGGTCGGAGTCACGCTGTCGCGACAGCAGGCCGAGCTGGCCGAGCTGCGCGTCGCACAACTCGGGCTCACCGGCCGGGTTCAGATCCGGGTGCAGGACTACCGCGAGATTGTCGACGGTCCGTTCGACGCGATCTCCAGCATCGGGATGTTCGAACATGTCGGGCTGCAGAACCTGGCGGAGTACTTCGACCGACTCCGCACTCTGCTGCGCCCCGGTGGTCGATTGCTGAACCACGGCATCTCTCGCCCGAGTGGCCGACAGCGCTGGGGCCGACACTCGTTCATCGATCGTTACGTGTTCCCTGACGGAGAACTCCACGAGGTTGGCACGGTGGTCAGCGCGATGCAGGCACAGGGTTTCGAGGTCCGCGACGTCGAGTCGCTGCGCGAACACTATGCCCGCACGCTGCACGCCTGGTCGGCCAATCTCGATGCCGGGTGGGACGAAGCGCAGCTATTGATCGGTGTTGGCCGGGCGCGAGTGTGGCGGCTCTACGTCGCCGCCGCAGCACTTAACTTCGAGGCCGCGCGAAGCAGCATTCATCAGGTACTGGCTGTCAACGACCACCCTGACGGCCGTAGCGAGATGCCGCCGACTCGCGCTGCGCTACTTCTCGCCCGCGAATCGATGTCGGACTAGCTCCGGGTCGCCTCACCGTCGTCCGTCGCCTACTGGGGTCCCCACACAAGCCGCATGATCGGCTCAATTGTGCGTGTCAGCCGACACGATCAGCTGGATGCGGCCTCAGCCGGCACGCCTCGGCGAGATCACTCCGATTGGCGCGTTCAACCTGTAGCCGGCGTTGTGCCGCTCGTCTTCGCTTTCGCCACCCCAGAAGCCGTACTCGTGGTTGGTCCGGGCGAACTCCTTGCACTGTGAGGCCACGGCGCATTCGCGACAGATCTCCGCGGCGCGAGCCTCACGCGGATGGCGATGTTCCGGCCGTTCCCCGCTTGCCGCAAAGAACAGATGGGTCAGTCCCTTGCAAGCCGCTTGATCCATCCATCGGTTGTCGTCGTCTGCCCGGTGGAACGAATATTCGAACTCAACGACTGCCATCTGGTCCTCCAATGGGCGCCCCAACCCTGCGGCCCCCGCCGCAGTGATGAACCTGACTCTAGGCGTTGGCATTACCAGGAAGAAAACAGATCGTCATTTTGCCGACACATGTCACACCGATTGGCGAAACACGACTGCATCCTCGCTACTCCAACGGCGTCAACTTGGTGAGCACGATCTCGTACTGCTCCTTGTAATGCACCGTGCCGATCACCGTGCTGTTGGAGGTGGCGTTAGCGGCCGATTGCGACACGATCAGGTCTGTGCCGTCGAGATACCAGGTCTCGGTGACCTCGGAGTCGTCGATCGGGCCCGGTGGTGTGGATCCGGTGAGCTCAACTCGGACGTGACTCGTCGAGACCGGCTGTTCTGCGATCGTCAGCGTCTCCGTTCCGACGAAAACTCCGCGGTAATGGTCCACCGACGTGCCCTGCGTGCAGTCGAAGTTCCAAGTTGCCCCGACCGCAGCGCGAAGCGGCCGGGGGTCACCGGCGCAGGTGTATGTGTCTGTCTGGGACTGACCGAAGAACTGATCGAAATTGACCACCGCTGTTTGGGCTACTCCGTCATCGACCAAGCATCGCTGCCACGTCATCCAGCGCTGCACGATCACGTCCCATCGCAGGAGTACACCGCAACCGGACGGCAACACCGTGATCGTGGTGGTGGCGGGATAGTCGTGGTGGTCACCGTTCAGCGCGTCGACGGAGTCCCGACCGGTGGTGGTGTAGACGTAGACGCCGGGGGAGGGCAACGCCGCCACCGCCGCAGTCGTGACCGACGACGTCGTCGACGAGTTGTCGGCAGACGTGCTCGGCGGAACGTCCGGTCGCGCAGTGGTCGACGGCCCCTGGACCACCGTCACCGTGGAATCGGATGGGGTGGTGGAAGCCGATGCCGCCTGGTTATAGCGGTCGCGGATCTGCTCGAGGGTCAACGGTGTGCTTTGGCCGCGTTGCAACAGCCGGAAGTGGACCACGACGAACGCCGCGCCGGCCACGACGACCACCAAGGTGATCAGAGCGATCCTTGTAGGCCATCGCAGCCGGAGGGACATGACCCGTCCGCTAGGCGTCGACGCCCTTCGGGGCGCCTTGGCTCATGAAGCCGAACATGTATCCGGCGACGCGGCGCATCTGAATCTCCTCGGCGCCCTCCGTGATCCGGTAGCGGCGATGGTGACGGTAAATGTGCTCGAACGGCTTGTGCCGTGAATAGCCCATGCCACCGTGTACCTGCATCGCTCTGTCGGCCGCCTCGCAGCACAGCCGGTTCGACCAGTAGTTGCACATCGATACCTGCTTGGACACCGAGAACGCGCCGTTCTTGTCCATCTTCCAGGCGGTCTTGTGGATCAGGGTGCGCAACATCTCGCACTGGGTTTCCAGTTCGACGAGGGGGAATTGGATGCCCTGGTTGGTGGCGAGCGCCTTGCCGAACGGACGACGCTCCTTGGCGTAGGCCACCGACTCGTTGATGCAGAACTGGGCAGCACCGAGGCTAGAAGCGGCCTGGCGGATGCGGTTCTCGTTGAAGAAGTGCTGCACGACCTGCAGCCCCTTGCCCTCTCCACCGAAGATCGCATCGTTCGGCACGCGCACATCGGTGAACGACACGTGAGCGTGGTCGGTCGGCATGTTGAAAGTCCACAAGTACTCCAGAATCTCGAAGCCCGGGGCACTGGTTGGGGTGAGAAAGCAGGTGATCCCCTGAGCGTCGCCGGCCTTGCCGCTGGTGCGAGCGAATATCAGGTCGTACTGTGCCTTGTGGATGCCGGTGTTCCATGTCTTCTCGCCGTTGATCACCCACTCATCGCCGTCGCGCTCGGCGTGGGTCTCCATCCAGGTGGCGTCGGAACCGTGCTGCGGCTCGGTGATGCCGAAGGCAAAGCCGCGGCGTCCTTCGGCGAGATCGTCGATCCAGTCCCGCTTCTGGGCGTCGGTGCCGTAGTTGATCATCAGCAGCAAGCCGACGTTGTTGCCGACGATGGCGTGCTCGTTCTGAAGATCGCAATGCAGGCCGAGGCCCTTGGCCGCAAGGTGTTCGCGGATCACGGCCATACCGAGGTTGGTGCCCTCCCTGCCGCCGTACTCCTTGGGGAACGGGTAGCGGTAATGACCGGCCTTGTCGGCCAGCCGTCGGGCCTGGCCGAGGAGTTGCTCCCACTTCTCGTTGGGCAATCCGCCGCGATCCCAGTCGGTGCGGGCGTCCTCGCGACGGTGGTCGAAGTACTTGTCGTTGTCGTCCTGTGCCTGCAGCGGGGCGATCTCGGACTCGATGAAGGCGTCGAGCACCTTCAGGTAGTCGGCGAGCTCTTGGGGGATGT
>JBDSMK010000034.1:0-3218 GCA_039915905.1 Ilumatobacteraceae bacterium | reverse complement strand
AGCCGCTCGAACTCAGCGAGTTCGGCGGCGTTGCGCGGCTCGAAGTCTGCGGCCTGTACCGCGGCCGGCTTGGCGCGCCAGATGGGAATGTTCACGCCAGTCACGAGCACAACCTCGGCCGTCACCTGCTCAAGGTCGACCACCCGGTGGTTTGTGACCGGAACCCGGTAGGTGATGGTCGCGCCGGCGTGAAAGCCGCGTCGCTCCAGCTCGCTGATCAGCCCGTAGCCCTGAGAACCGAAGTAGTAGGCGTCGGCCCACAGCACCACGTACGTGCCGTCGTGGCCACGCGCCCCGGCAACCCCGGCATCCAACGCCGCGGCCGTCGGGCCCACGACCGCAGCCAGGCCATGCGACAGCCGCGCCTCTGGCGGCTCCACGCGCAACGCATCGATGCTGAACAGGCCGACCGCAATCAGCATCACAGCCATTCCTGCGGCGAGCAGCGGCAATGGTTGCCTGCGGTGCCGGTCGATCAACTGCACCGCAGTCCACAACGAGGCAAGCACCGCCAGCAGCGCGATCACCCAGGCCCACAGGGTGAGGTAGTACCACACCTTGCCGAAGATCCGTTCCGCCGAGAGCACCGCGACGACGGTTGCAACTGCGGCGACAAGATGCATCCGCAGCGGTCGCCGATCCGGCATTCGCAACGCAACAGCGGCGAGCGTCAGCCAAACCACGACCACCACCAGTCCGCGCTTCCACGACCCGCCGTCGAGGTCGGCAACCAGCGCGAAGTAGTCGCCAGAGCGACCGAACAGCCGGACCATCAAATGCCACAGATCGAAATGGGCGAGGATCGTTCTGATCCCTGTGCCGAACCCGGTCGGTGCCTCCGGCGGGTTCAAGAAGTGATGACGCAGCATCGAGATGTTCCCCGGGGTGTTGCGCAGCTGATCGATCAACGGGGGTAGCCACAGCAGTACGGCAACGGCCACAGCGATCAGCACACTGCGAACCTCCGGCCTGGCCACCACCTTCGTGCTCCACCACCGCCAGCCGACTGCGGCGAACGCGACAACGCACATCGACACCGCCAGCGTGAGGTACGGCACGTGGGTCTGGGCACACAGAGTGGCTGCCACGACCAACGGGACCAACATCACGTGATCCCCGTCGAGCACTGCCCACGCGGCGAGCAACACCACCACGAAGCTGACCAGCGGGAGGTACGGGTTCCACGGCTGGGTCAACACGCTCGCACCAAACCACGCGGTGGTTACTGCAAGCATGGCACCGACCGCGACCAGCAACCTGCGCCCGCCGCGGCGTCGCGCGATCCAGATCGCGGTCCAGGCGGCGGCGACGTTGATCACCGCGGTGGCCACCTCCAACCCGAACGACGTGGAGCCGAACAGCCGATACACCGGCGCCAGCAGGTAGAAGCTCAGCGGGCCGGGATGGCTGCCCTGGTTCGGAAACGTCCCGATCCTGCCCGGCAGGCCGATCAATGGTGTGTGCCGGCCGCCCACGTCGCGCACCCGCAACTCGGTCATCGCCAGGTCGAGCACCGGCGTCCAGTGCTTGGCGCACAGCACGATCAGTGCGATCAGCAAGGGCAGAGCCAGCAACCCGCGCAGCACCCAACCCAGCCGGCGGTCGATCATGTCGTGCCGCGGCGGCGATGCAACCGGTCGCGGACGCCCCACCGCGTCACCAGCCACATCGACTCGGCGATGATCCGCCCGGACATCTTCGATGTCCCCTTCACCCGGTCGCGAAACATGATCGGGGTCTCCTGCACTACCGCTCCGCTGACGACCATCTCGCGCAGCAACTCAGTGAGGAACGCGTAACCCTCGGCCGCTGTGGACGCTGGATCGACCGAGCGCAACGCACTGGCGCGGTACGAACGGAACCCGGAGGTGCAGTCGCGAACCTTGATCCGCAGCATCATCGCGGTGTAGCGATTGCCCCACTTGGACAGCATCCGACGGTGCATCGGCCAGTGCACCGTCCCACCACCGGCGATGTAGCGCGAACCGACAACGACGTCTGCACCGCCATCGATCAATGCCAGCATCGACGGGATCACCGCCGGATCGTGGGAGAAGTCACTGTCCATCGAGATGATCACCTCGTACCCCTCGTCGAATGCCAACGTGAAGCCATGTCGATAGGCGTTGCCGAGGCTGGCCTTACCCGAGCGGTGCAGCACCTTTATGTGGCCGAGGTCGGCGGCTGCATCGTCGGCCAGCGCGCCGGTGCCGTCCGGGCTGCTGTCATCCACTACCAGCACATCTGCATCCGGAACGGCCCCGCGAACTGCATGGAGGAAGTCGACGATGTTCTCCGCCTCGTTGAAAGTAGGCAGCACAATGACGCAACGCACGGGCAGGCAGACTACCTGCCGAGGAGTCCGACGACCGGCAGCACAGCTACGCTGCCCAACGCCCATGTCGCCGGTCCGCTCCCACCCCATCGTCGCGCCCTTCGCCGAGAGGTTGCTCGACAGCGACGTCCCGGCGCTCTGCGCCGGACAGCGCATCGAGGTCGTCTCGTTCATTTGCAGGCGGGTCGACGAATTGCCCAGCTTCACCCGCTTTGGGGTGTTCGTCATTGGCTCCGTGTTCCGCGCCATCCTGGCACTTCCGCGGGGCTGGAGCGTCGCCCGTCGGCTGGCGGGGTGGCCACTGCCGCTGATCGGCGAGTACCCCCGGCTGGTGCGTTCCCTTGGCTACGCCTACATCTGGGAGCGGTGGCCGGAAACGTCCACGTCGAAGAACATCGGCACGGCGTCAGCCGGGCCGAATCCGACCAGCACGGCGTCAGCCGGGCCGAATCCGACCAGCACGGCGTCGCGATGACACCGATTGCCTACTCCCCCTCGTTCGATGCCGAGGTGCTGATCATCGGCTCTGGCGCCGGCGGGGCGACCACCGCCGCGGTGCTCGCCGAGGCCGGGTTCGACGTGCTCGTCGTTGAGGAGGGCGATTGGGTCGAACAGGGCTCGGTGGTGCCGTTCTCACTTCAGCAGATGGACCGGCAGTACCGCGCCGGCGGCGTCACGGTGGCCCTCGGAATGCCTTCGGTGGCTTACACCGAGGGGCGCTGCGCGGGCGGCGGCACAGAGATCAACAGCGGGCTGTACCGTCGCCCACCGGCCGATCTGCTGGAACGTTGGGCCAATGACTACGCAATCGTCGACTTCGACCCCGATGAACTGTTCGCAATAGCGGACGATGTCGAGCGGGAACTGTCGGTCGGGCTTCTAC
>JBDSMK010000455.1:0-8998 GCA_039915905.1 Ilumatobacteraceae bacterium | reverse complement strand
CCGTTCCCGCTCATCTCTGCTCGCGAGCCATCGGCGTTGTACAGCACCATCCGCGCTGCGAACCCTTCGGCGGCGGAGCCGACCAGCAGTCCATCCGCCCCAATTCCACGGCGCCTGTCGCACAGCCTTCTGGCCAGTGCTGGCAGGTCGGTTGCGTCGTCGATCTCGGATTCCCATAACACAAGGAAGTCGTTGCCCAGCGCCTGATGCTTGGTGACCGTGAGTTCGGTGGTGGGCGTCATGTTCGATGCACGATGGGAAGGACCTCGGCGACTGGATCGGCGGTGATCTGCACCCAGCGTATGCGGGGGTCGCGCCGGAACCAGCGCTCCTGGCGAACCGCAAACTGGCGGGTGCGGATGATCGTGTCATTGACTGCCTGGTCGAGGCTGATGGCGCCCTCCAGATGGGCTGCAATCTCTTTGTAGCCAAGTGCCTGGCGAGCGGTGCGCGACCATCCGCTTGGCCGATCAAGCAGCGACTGCACCTCGGCGACGAGACCGGCGTCGATCATCCGGTGGACCCGCTCGGCGATCCGATCACTCAGCGCTGGACGGGTCCATTGCAGCCCGATCTGAACGAACGGCGTCGGCGGGTGAACACCGAGCCCGGCACCGTAGTCGCTGAACCGCTTGCCACCGCCCAGAACAACTTCCAAGGCACGCACGATCCGTCGGGAGTTGCCCGAATCGATCCGCGATGCCGCCAGTGGATCCAGTTCCGACAGTTGCCGGTGCAGTGCTTCGCTGCCGACCTTGTCGAGTCGGGACTCCAACTCGACGCGTACTTCAGGCCACCGTCCGGGGATCTCCATCGGGTCGGTGATGCTGCGCAGGTACAGACCTGTGCCGGCGACCACCACGGCCCGGTGCTGGCGGGCATCGATGTCGTCAATCGCGGCGTGTGCGGCGCGGGCGAAGTCGGCCACCGTGTAGTCCTCGTGTGGGTCGGCCAGATCGAGGCAGTGGTGCACCACCTCGGCACGGTCGGCGGGCGTTGGCTTGGCGGTGCCAATGTCCATTCCGCGGTACACCTGCATCGAGTCGACAGCGACGATCTCCACGGGTGGTGCCGCACCGACGCTGCCGGCCAGGGCCATCGCGACGTCGCTCTTGCCTGATGCGGTGGGGCCGACGAGCACGATGGAACGCGGTTCGGCCTGGTCACCGGCGATGCGGCCTAGTGCAAGCTCGGCGCTCAAGCGGCGAGAATGGGGATTCGCCGCTTGTGCACCGGGTCGGCGAGCAGTTCAACGAAGTTGCCGGTGAGGTGGTGCGGTGCAGCGGTGGCGATCTCTACGGCGGCGTAGCTGCCGGCGCGCAGAGCTAGTGGCGGAGTGAAGTGGACCACCTTGTTCTGACGCGTGCGGCCGGTGAGCACGCTCGGATCCTTGCGGCTGGGCCCCTCTACCAGCACCTCCTCGATACGTCCGATGCGCTCCCTGTGCTTTGCGAGTGCGCTGCGCTCGACCACGATGTGCAGCCGCTCGAAGCGTTCGCCGACGACGGCCGGCAATATGAATCGTTCGGTCATCTCCGCCGCCTCTGTGCCGGGGCGGGGCGAGAACTGGAACGTGTACGCGTAGTCGTACTCGGCTGCGGCGGCCACCTCGAGGGTTCGTTCGAAGTCGCTCTCCGTCTCACCTGGGAAACCGACGATGATGTCGGTTGACACCGCCAGGTCGGCTACCGCTGCACGCGCCTCGGCGAGGCGGATGAGGTAGCGCTCGGCGGTGTATCCACGGTGCATCGCGGCCAGCACCCGGTCGCTGCCGGCTTGCAACGGGTAGTGCAGGTGTTCGCATACAGCGCCGTTGGAGGCCATCGCCGCGAACGTGTCGGCGCGCATGTCTTTCGGGTGCGGGCTGGTGAACCTCACCCGGCGAATGCCGTCGATGCCTGCCACTGCTGTCAGCAGTTCGGCGAACAGCGGCCGCGCCCGGGCTGACTCATCACCTGCGCGCCGAGCAGCCAGCTGCAGATCGCGTCCGTAGCTGTTCACGTTCTGCCCGAGCAACGTCACCTCGCTGACGCCCTGCCCGCTGAGGCCTTTGACCTCGCTGACGATGTCGGTAAACGGACGGCTGATCTCCACACCACGCACGGCCGGCACGATGCAAAACGCGCACGAGTTGTCGCAACCGATCTGGATCGTGACCCAAGCGTTGTACGACGTGTCGCGCCGAGCCGGCAGTGCACTTGGGAACATCGCCTGCTCGTCGAGCACGGCGGCATCGAAGATCTCGGTCACTGGGCCGCCGGCGCGCGCCTCGTTGACCAGTTGTGCGGCACGATGCACGTTGTGGGTGCCCATAACCACATCGACCCACGGTGCCTTGCTGCTCACCAGGTCGCGATCCTTCTGGGCGAGGCATCCGGCTACGACGATCTGGCGCTCTGCACGTTCTGCTTTCCAGCTCTTCAGCCATCCGAGGTTGCCGTACAGCTTGTTGTCCGCGTTCTCCCTGATGCAGCAGGTGTTGACGACGACGATGTCGGCATCGTCTTGGGTTGCGGCAGGAACGAGACCGTCGGCGTCGAGCAGACCGGCGATGCGTTCCGAATCGTGCTCGTTCATCTGGCAGCCGTAGGTGTGAACGATGTAGCTGCGAGTCACGACTGCACAGGCTACCTGCGTGCGGATCGCCGGTGCCGTGCTCGGTCCGACGAAGTGCCGCTCACCACGGAAGTTGCACCGTCGCGTTGGATTGCAGCGGCCAGCCCGGGTTGTAGGCCAGTTCCCACAGGTTTCCGTCGAGATCGCCGACATACGATGAGTAACCACCCCAGAACACCGAAACAGGGCGCTTAACAGCTACACCCCCGGCCGAGGTCCACGCGTCGAACGCCTGATCCACTTCGGCGGTGGACGAGAAGTTGATCGCCATCGCGAAGCCTCGGAAACCCAGCCCCGGGCCGGTCGGTCCGGCATCGGGCGCGAGAGCCTCTGTCAGGCCAACATCTTCGGCCAAGTCGTCAACGCCGAACAGTGATAGCACCAGCCCACCGAGCTGGAAGAAGGACACCGACTCGTTGGAGTCGCTCGAGCGGTGCCAGCCAAGTGACTCGTAGAACGTCGTAGCGCGGGCCACGTCGGCCACCGCGAGGGTGACCAGCGTGACCCGTGCCGGAACGACGGCTGCGTGACGATCAGCCTTATCGGACATCTGTCAGACGATGTCGATCGGCTGGTCGTCGGAAGGCGCGAACTCGGCCTCTGCCTCAGGGACGTCACCGAGGCCGGCCAGCACCCTCAACTTCTCGGAGATCTCGACCATGATCTCGGTGTTGTCCATCAGGAAACCCTTGGCGTTCTCACGACCCTGGCCGAGCTGTTCGCCTTCGTAGGTGAACCACGCCCCGGACTTCTTGACGATCCCCATCTCGACGGACAAGTCGAGCACCGAGCCCTCACGACTTATGCCCTTGCCGTACATGATGTCGAACTCTGCTTGCCGGAACGGTGGAGAGACCTTGTTCTTGACAACCTTCACCCTGGTGCGTGACCCAACGATCTCAGCGCCATCCTTGATGCTCTCGATGCGGCGGATGTCGAGACGCACCGACGCGTAGAACTTCAATGCACGGCCGCCCGGCGTGGTCTCCGGGGAGCCGAACATCACGCCGATCTTCTCACGCAACTGGTTGATGAAGATCATGATCGTGTTCGTGCGGTTGAGGTTGGCGGTCAGCTTGCGCAGGGCCTGGCTCATCAGCCGGGCCTGCAGGCCGACATGGGTGTCGCCCATGTCGCCTTCGATCTCGGCCCGGGGGGTGAGGGCAGCCACGGAGTCGATGACCACGACATCCAACGCACCGGAACGCACGAGCATGTCGGCGATCTCCAGCGCTTGCTCACCGGTATCCGGCTGGCTGATCAGCAGCTGATCGACGTCGACCCCGATGGCCCGGGCGTAGATCGGGTCCATCGCGTGCTCAGCGTCGATGTAGGCGCAGATCCCGCCGTTGCGCTGGGCCTCTGCAACGACGTGCATGGCCAGCGTGGACTTGCCCGACGACTCCGGGCCATAGATCTCGACGACTCGACCGCGGGGCAACCCGCCGACGCCGAGCGCCAGATCAAGCGCTAGCGCCCCAGTGGGGATGGTCTCGATGGCCATCGACGTCTTCTCGCCCATCCGCATGATGGATCCCTTGCCGAACTGCTTGTCGATGGCCGCCAGTGCCATGTCGAGTGCCTTGTCGCGATCCGTGCTCATTGGAAGTTCCTTTCTCCTGCCATGCGCTGATGGCCGTGTCCCTGTGACGTTCCGGCGGGGTGCCGGTGAGTGGTGATGTGGTTCATGGGAGCCGGCAAAGGCTCCGATCGGTGTTGTCGGGCACCATACGGAAGGGGTGTGACACGGATGGCGGCACAGGATTCACGGCCCGAACGACATGATTGTAGTTCCGAACAGCAGTTCGATTCAAGCCTCGTCGAAGGAAACTTTCACGGCCGCCGCTGCCTCGGCCAACTCGGCGGCTTCGGGTCGGTGGGTCAACAGATCGAAGGCCAACCAGACGGTAAAGGTGAGCGGATAGATGACCACCGGCAGCCCGATCGCGATGCCCAGGCACCACCCCACCAGCGGCCAGATCGGCACATCGGGATAGGTGACCACGAACCCAATGGTCATCGCCACCGCCAGAGAGAAGAACGTGATGACGGTGTTGACCACTACAGGGCCGAGCTCGAAGCCGGCCTCGCGGTGCCACCGGATACCACATGTCCGGCACCGCGGGTACTTTCCCATCCACCGTCGGATGAACGTGCGCCTGCTTGCGCACCACGGGCATCGCAACCGCAACGCCCGCCAGAGAGCCGTCATCGGACGAAGCACCGGTGGAGGTGATCCAGCTTCTTTGACGGCGGCCATCGGCCCATCATGTCGGACACTGCCGCCTTACGAGCGCGTCGCCGTTCGCAATCAGCCAGACTGGGCGATGTGCGTCGAACCCTCGCAGGCCTCTTGTTCGGACTTGCCTACCTCTGTGCCAGCCTGGCGATCGGCGGATGGCTGTTGCAGCGCTCCGCGTTCAGTCCGGACCGCAGCCGCGACGCAGCCGACGCTGTCCTCGCCGATGGTCCCATCCGCGCCCAGGTCGTCAACCTCATCGCAGATGCCACGGCGCCGCAGTTGGGCGCGCCGCCCGCTGCCGTCAGCGCCCAGATCAACGGCCTGCTCACCTCGCCCGCCACCGCCCAAGCGATGTCACTCGAGATGGCCTCGATCATCCACGATGCCCACGCCCATTTGATCGGCCAACAGAAGGCGCCGGTGCAGATCACCGCCGACCAGATGCGCAACATCGTGCGCAGCGATGCCGTCAGCAGCTTGCCGCCGATCACTTTGCCTGTACCGGAGATTGGGGCGTTGTCGTTCATCCGTCAGTTGCTGACGTGGCTGGTGCCGGCCGCCGCGATTGCCGCAGTGTTGCTCGGCATCGTTGCGCTTACGACTCACCCGGAGCGTTCGGTACTGGTACGCAGTCTCGGCTTCGGACTGTTGCTACTGGCTGTATTGATCGCTTTGATCGGCTACGTCGTCCCCAAGTTCGTGGTCTCGACGTTCAGTTCCAACGCGTGGGCGCGCATCCCGGCACTGCTGGCCAACGACACCTTGCCGTTGGTGATCGCGCTGGACGTCGTTCTCGTCGGTGTAGGTCTCGCGTTGCTTATCGGGTCCGGCTTGTTGCGACGCCGGCAGCGGTGGAGCGCGCCGGTGAGCACCTACCGCTACAACGAGGAACGCCGCTGGGGTTGAGCCGGCCAAGCTGATTGTGTTGAGCCGATTGCGTTGAGCCGGTTGCGCCGAGACGGTTCCGCCGCAACCGGCCGAATGCCTGCCAGAGCGCCGTCAGCGGAGCAGGTCGTCGACGAACTCGCCGAACACATCGGCGTAGTGCATCGCATCGGCTTCGCTGTGCATCACCGAGATCAACCACTGCTCGTCGAGCCCGGGTGGAAGCAGCACACCACGATTGATCCCGTGGATCCATTGGGCGAAAGCCAGATCGAAGTTGCTGGTCTTGTAGTCGCGGTAGTTTCGCACCGGTTCGGATGTCCAGGTAACGCAGCCTTTGGCTCCGAACTGCACCACGTGGGCCGGTAACCCGGCTCGCTCGATGATGTCCTCGCACGCTGCCAGCAAGCGTCCATTGCGTGCGATGGTGGCATCGGTGACTTCCGGCGTGCACACTTCGGCGAGCACGGCGCGCATTGCGGCCATGCACAGCGGGTTCCCGTTGTAGGTGCCGAGGTGCAGCACCCGACCGTTTGAAATCTGCTCCATGCACTCGGCGCTGCCGCCAAAGGCACCGACCGGCAGACCGCCGCCGATGCTCTTGGCCAGCGTGACGAGGTCTGGTTGCACGCCGAGCACTCCGCTGGCGCCGGCCCAACCGGCGGTGATGCCCGTCTTGACCTCGTCGAATATCAGCATCGTGCCGTAGCGCCTGGTGATCTCGCGGACAGCCTCGAGGTAGCCGGGCTGGGGTAGGCAGATCCCGATGTTCTCCATCACTGGCTCGACGATGAAACAAGCCACGTCGCGGGCCGACAGCGCCCGTTCCAGGGCGGCGGCGTTGTTGTACGGCACGACGATGGTGTCGGCGAGCACCGCAGGAGTGATCCCGGCGGTACCGGGGACCGAGTGGGGCGTGCTCGCAGGTCCGGCAACGTCGAGAGATGGCTTCATCGAGATCATCACCTCGTCGTGGTGGCCGTGGTATCCGCCTTCGACCTTGACGATCTTGTGACGACCGGTTACCCCACGAGACACCCGGATGGCGTCCATCGTGGCTTCGGTACCAGAGTTGGTGAACCTCCACAGCGGCAGTTGGTAGCGGTCGCGGAGCAGTTCGGCGACTTCGGCGTTGGCCTCACATGGAGTGACGAACAGCGTGCCGTTGTCGAGTTGGGTTTCCATCGCCAGGCGCACAGCCGGGTTGCAATGGCCGGCGAACAACGCTCCGAAGCCCATGTCGAAGTCGACGTAGCGGTTCCCGTCGACGTCCTCCATCCACGACGACTGGGCCCGGCGCACGACCACCGGATGCGGGTCATAGGCCTGGAAGCTTGACGGCACCCCGAGCGGCAACACCTGCCTCGCCCGGGAGGTTGCCCGTTGGGAGGCAGCCGTCCGCTTCATGTAAGTCCCCAGTTCACGCTGGGTGATCAACTTGGCTTGCTCTGACAGGTCACGCGTCTGGATGGATTCCGTGGCGTTCATGCGATTCTCCTCGCGGATTTCGTTCTGTGAAGCTTACCAGACAATGGATACCGTCGTCGATGGGACCGAGGTCAGTCGGATCCGATGGTCGTGTCAATCGATCCGGGGCACTTGACGCCGTTGCAGAACCGGATGCGGGATGGCACACTGTCGACCCACCATGGTGGCCGTAGCTCAGCTTGTAGAGCGCCAGGTTGTGATCCTGGATGTCGCGGGTTCGAGCCCCGTCGGTCACCCCACTGCAGGTAGTTGGGCGTCATCGTTAGAGGCGCGTACACTGCCCCGCAGGCGCCTCTAGCTCAACGGCAGAGCAACGGACTCTTAATCCGCAGGTTCTGGGTTCGAAACCCAGGGGGCGCACCATACAAGGCCTCGTCAGTGCCGTTGTAGTACTGGAAGTCGCCGTTGTCGGTGCTATCGATGCGGATCAGGCGTGTGATCCCGTTCGGGTCGTGCGCGTACTGCGTGTTGTACCAGGTACCGGCATCGACGATCCCGGTGGCGGCCACGCTGGCCAGCTCGGTCTGCATGCGCTTCGTGAGTCCGACCGTCTTCGGGCCGAAGATGCCGTCGTAGTAGGAGCCCGGGCATAGCGTCGGGTCTCCCCCCGACATGCTGACCCCAACGTCTGCCAGACGCCCACCACGTTCTGGCGCGAACCGTTGGACAGGGTCCCGCCAGTCTAGTGGCAGTCGTAACCGGTGAGGTCGGCGTGCGCGATCTCGAGTTGGACGGCAACTACTGCGGCTGTCGAACCGAGGCCGACACTCGCCAGAACTCCCATCGCACGGCGGAATCTCATGGCGTGAGCTCGTACCTGACAGTCGGAGCGACGGCGGCCAGTTGCCCTGGGGTCATTTGCACGCCGTAGATCCACACGACAACGTCGGATTGCGCAGCCCAGGCGAGCGCCCGCTGATCGGTCTGCGGATCGATCCACGTGTACACCGTGGTCCCGGTGACCAGATCGGACACAGCGGTCGGCGTGATGCCGCTATCGAAGGACAGCTGCTTGCTTGCGTCGGAACCGAACGTGACTGAAACAGTCAACAGCTCGCCAGACTTCGCATCGACGAAGTTCCTCGTCATCAGACCTAGCATTCCCCCCACCTGATTCGGTCGAAAGTGACCGTCGCCCCGTGCAACGAACGACTCGGGCAGCGAGAGCGAGAATCCGCCCACGGCGCTCTTGTAGTCGGCAGTCACCGTACGAGCCGCGATGGTCGTGGTCGGCGCCGCTGTTGTCGCAGGAGACGAGTTGACATCCGTGACGGGCGGAATCGACAATGCAGGCCGCGCCGTCGACGGAGCCAGCGCTAGCGGAAACGCGCCAGGCTGGACCGACGCCCCGAAGCTTCCACACGCCGTTACTACCGTTGCGAGCATTACGATCGGTGCTATCCATTGCACCATTCGCCGACTCATATACATGAATTCAGCGTGATCTCTTCCAGTTCGGATGTCAAGAGCCTCCAGCGCAATAGCCCGACGCGCCAGCACATCGCTTGCGCCGTCAATTTTCGTTGATGGCCCGATTTGTCCCAATGAAGGTTGGCCCGTCGCGGCCTCTCGCCAGCGGTAGCGAGAGCACAGCTGACCAGGGGTTGCTCTGCCGGGAGGAGCGCCTAGGGCATCCCGGGTGCGGGACAAGGGGCGTGTCGGACGCTCCCCTTTGCGGGTGAACTCGGCGCCCGGGGCCAAATCAAGTTGTCGAACTCAGCGATGGAGTTATGGCAGATGGCCATCGGCGGCGGTATCAAAACTCAT
>JBDSMK010000433.1:0-4114 GCA_039915905.1 Ilumatobacteraceae bacterium | reverse complement strand
CAGTTCGCCGTCTACCTCCAGCACGACGACAAGGACCACACTCTCGGTGTGTACGGCGAGAAGGTCATCCCGGCCGTCGCAGACGTCGTCAGGGCGGTCACGTGACGCTTCGGGGGCGAATCATCGGGGGCGCCGCCGTGCGCCACATCGGGTGGCAGGCGTGAACAGCAGCGACGGCGGGGCGGGGTCGCGCCGATCTCGGTTCGACGTACGCAGAGTCGCGATGTTTCCCATCTCGTTCGCCGCGGTGGCATCGGGATGGGAGCTCTACAAGGCTGTCGGTCCGGCGAACGGCGGTCGGATCTTTGGCGTTCGCCTGTTGCCGCGCACTAGCGACCGAGCAATGCCACACGTGTGGGAGATGTTCAAGCGGCTTGGCCGCCCTGAAGTCCGCGGCGGCCAGGACTCGGTGTTCCATGTGGTCGCAGTTGCCACCTGGTACTCGTTTCGGATCGCATTGCTGGCGTTCGTCATCGGCGCGGTAATCGGTGTCGTGTTGGCCGTGTTGATGGCCCGCTTCCGCGTCGTCGAACGAGCGATGATGCCTTATCTGGTCATCTCCCAGACCGTGCCGATCATCGTGCTGGCCCCGCTGATCCTTACTTTGATGTCCTTCGCCAACCGCGACCTCGGTTCCAAGACGTGGATCGCATCGGTGATCCTCGGTGTTTCATTGGCGTTCTTCCCGGTCGCCGTCGGCACACTCCGCGGCCTCAAGGCGGCGCCACCCGCGTCGTTGGAGCTGATGGACTCGATGGCTTCGTCATGGACCCGCACGCTGTTCAAGCTGCGTTTCCCGACGGCAGTGCCGTTCATCATGCCCACCTTGCGTCTCGCCGCCGCGGTTGCCGTCGTAGGTGTGATCGTGGCGGAGATCTCGCTCGGTGTGCGCTATGGCGTCGGGCGGTTGATCCTGTCCTACGGCCAGGACGCCTCCAGTGACCCTGCCAAGCTGTACACCGCAGTGTTCGGCGCCGCGGTTCTCGGGCTGGCGATGGCGCTGCTGGTACTCGGGATCGACAAGCTCTCGATGCGCAACCGCCCACAGGAGATCGCGTGACCGCCTCATCGTCAGAAGACCTCGTCGCCAGCGACAGCGACGCGGAGCCCGGCCGATCCACGACGCCGGCCGCGCTGTCGGCGGTGGAGGTCATCGCTGTCGACAAGGTGTTCAACCCGGGAACTCCGAAGCATGTCGATGCGCTAGCCGATATCAACCTGACGATCCAGCGCGGCGAGTTCGTGTCGCTGATCGGTCCATCGGGTTGTGGCAAGAGCACGCTGCTGCGGATCATCGCCGACCTCTTGCAGGCATCAACCGGGCGTGTGCTGGTCAACGGCAAGCGCGCCCATCAGGCCAGGCTGGACCAGGACTACGGCATGGCATTCCAGCAGAGCGGGCTGTTCGAGTGGCGCACTGTGGAGCGCAACATCGAGTTGCCACTGGAGCTGAAAGGCTGGGATCGCAGCCGCCGCCGGGCGCGCAGTCGCGAGATGCTGGCGTTGGTCAAGCTGGAAGAATTCGCCACCGCGATGCCTTGGCAACTGTCTGGCGGGATGCAGCAGCGCGTGGCGATCGCCAGAGCGCTGGCGTCCAACCCGCAACTGCTGCTGATGGACGAACCGTTCGGGGCTCTCGACGAGATGACCCGAGAGCACATGCAGACCGAGCTGCTGCGGATCTGCAACGACACCGGCACGACCGTGGTGTTCGTCACCCACTCGATCCCAGAGGCGGTGTACCTCGCTGACCGGGTGGTGGTGATGTCGCCTCGTCCTGGCCGGATCACCGGCATCGTGGAGGTCGGGCTCGGCCGCATTCGCAGCGAGCACACCCGTGAGGCCTCCACCTTTTTCGAGAGCGTCACCGAGGTCCGTGAGGCGTTGCGCGGCGGCGAGATGGCCGACAACGCGCGGGGGATCGAAGACCGGTGAGCCTCGATCGGGCCAGATACATCGCGGTGCGGATCGTGCCTCCGCTTGTGTTCGGCGCGGTCCTGGTCGGGCTGTGGCAGTGGTGGGTGGTGGCGTTCGACATCA
Organism: Ilumatobacteraceae bacterium; assembly: GCA_039915905.1. Taxonomy (GTDB): domain Bacteria; phylum Actinomycetota; class Acidimicrobiia; order Acidimicrobiales; family Ilumatobacteraceae; genus JAODBQ01. The sequence goes on along the minus strand of JBDSMK010000433.1, from coordinate 2,074 downwards.
AGCCGTTCATCATCCCGCGGCCGACCGACATCGTGCGGCAGTTCTCCAGCGGGTTCGACTTCGTTCGGCGAGCCAGCACGGTCACCGGGGTGAACGCGTTCGTCGGGTTGGTCTGTGGGGCGGTCGCCGGCTTTGCCCTCGCGGTGCTGACCAACCGGTTCAAGCTGGTCAGTGAGCTGGCCAACCCGTTGGCTGTGACGATGGCGGCAATCCCAGCTGTAGTGATCGTGGGCGTGCTCAACAACATGTACGCGCTCGACAGCCAACTCGGGCGGCGGATCATGGTGACGATGTCAGTGTTCTTCATCGTCTTCGTGCAGGTGACCAAAGGCTTGCGCCAGAACGATCCGACGCAAATCGAGCTGATGCGGTCCTATGCCGCCAGCCCACGCCAGACACTGGCCAAGGTGCGGATGCCGAACACGATGCCGTACTTGTTCACTGCGATCAGCACTGCAGCGCCGATCGCCGTGATCATCGCACTCGTGTCGGAATACTTCGGTGGTACGCAGGACGGTCTCGGCACGAAGATCGCCGGTGCCCTCAACGGCAGGAACAAAGCGCTCGGGTTCGCCTACGTATTGGGTGGGTCCATCGTCGGGCTGCTGTTCTTCGCCGGATCAAGTCTCTTGGAGTACGTCGTCGTTCCGTGGCGTCGACGACGCGAATCCAGGTGAGCAAGAAACCAGCCAGAACACTCCAGCAACCAGCCAGCAACCAACCAGAATCAACCAGATCAACCAGATCAACCAGATCAACAGGGGGAAACGATGAACAAGAGACGAGTAGCCGGGGCCGCATGCGCTCTAGGCCTCGCCGGCATGCTCGTAGGAGCGTGCGGCAGCAGTAAGAAGGAACCGACTTCGACGACAGCAGGGGCCGCCACGACCGCCGCGTCAGGAGCGACCACCACCGCCGCGTCAGGAGCGACCACCACCGCGGCAGGAGCAACCTCCACCGCGGCGGGCGACACCAGCCCCACCGCCGGGGGTAGCTCCACAACAGCCGGGGGAGGCGTTCCCGCTGCCAGCGGTCTGAAGATCGACGTCAGCACCTGCAAGACACCAACCGGATCGCCGGTCAAGCTCCAGCTGCAGTGGGTCACCCAGGCTCAGTTCGGTGGCTACTACGCGGCGGTCGACCAGGGTTACTACAAGGACGCCGGCCTCGATGTGACGATCGTCGAAGGCGGCACCGACATCCAGCCGCAGCACCAGTTGGCCACAGGTGCGGTCGACTTCGCTGTGTCGTGGGTGCCGAAGGCCCTTGCCGAACGCGAGGCGGGCGCCAAGGTGACCGACATCGCCCAGATCTACCAGCGCAGTGGCACGCTGGCGGTCAGCTTCAAGGACAAGAACATCACGTCCGTAGCCGACTTCAAGGGCAAGAAGATCGGTAACTGGGGCTTCGGCAACGAGTACGAGATCTTCGCTGCGTTGACCAAGGCCGGTCTTGATCCGGCCAAGGACGTCACGTTGCTGCAGCAGAGCTTCGACATGAACGGGCTGCTGTCCGGTGACATCGACGCCGCCGAGGCGATGACCTACAACGAATACGCGCAGGTCCTCGAGGCCACGAACCCGAAGACCGGCAAGCTTTACCAGCCGTCGGATCTCAACGTGCTGTCCTACGAGCAGGACGGTGTCGGGATGTTGCAGGACGCCATCTGGGCGAACCAGGACAAGCTGACCGATCCGGCCTACTGCGGCCAGGCGATCTCCTTCGTCAAGGCCTCATTGAAGGGCTGGGCGTACTGCCGCGACAACGTCGACAAGTGCCGCGACATCGTTGTCGCCAAGGGCTCCAAGCTCGGCGCCAGTCACCAGTTGTGGCAGATGAACGAGGTCAACAAGTTGATCTGGCCGGCCAAGGATGGAGTCGGCGTGATCAACACCGATGACTGGAACCGCACCGTGAAGACGGCCACGGCCACCAAGAACCTCGACGGGGCCACCGTGTTGACCAAGCAACCCGACCCGCAATCGTGGACCAACGACATCGTCAACTAGGCCCTCAAGCAACTGAAGGCCGAGAAAGTCGATGTCACCGGCGAGAGCTACAAGCCGATCACCGT
>JBDSMK010000411.1:0-3320 GCA_039915905.1 Ilumatobacteraceae bacterium | reverse complement strand
TGCGCTTCTACAACGAGCACGGTCCGGTCGTCCCCGGCACCACCAGCCTGTGGGACGAATACCAGGCGTGGAAGGCAACGCCGGCCGGCCAAAAGGCGCAGGACGGCGGGCTGATCGGCTCACCGGCCACCATTCGCAGCAAGCTGCGCAAGTTCGCCCAGTCCAACGTGGATCAGGTGATCCTGCTCAACCAGGCTGGCCGCAACCGACACGAGCACATCTGCGAGGCGTTGGCGTTGTTCGCCACCGAGGTCATGCCAGAGTTCCATGCCCTCGAACCGGAACATCAGCGATGGCGTCAAGGTGTGCTCGGCGGCGAGATCGAACTCGACGATATAGACACGCAGCCGTTCAACGAAGTCAGTCTGCAGTCGGCGAAGTGGAAGCCGGGAATGCCCGTGCCGAGCGCCGCAGGGGAGGTCTGATGTATGAGATCAAGCGCTTCCCGTTCGACGGCACCATCGATGCCGACGGCCATCTGTTGGAGCCGGACTGGTTGTGGGAAAAATACCTCGACCCGGCATTCAAGGATCGGGCGATGGGGATCAAACCCGATGAACACGGGCTCGAATACCTCCAGATCGACGGGCGTCCCAGCGAACGCACGATCAAAGGTGTCATCTCGCTGATGGGCGCGATGGGCGAGGACGACCCACGGCCGAGCCCTGACCGGCGGTACATGGATTCGATCCCGTTCGGCGCCGGCGACGCCGCCGAACGGATCTCGCTCCTCGACCAGGAGAATCTTGACGCCGTGCTGCTGTACGGCACCGTCGAACTGCTGTGGGAGTGCGAAGTCACCGATCCTGCACTGACGATGGCCTACTGCCGCGCTTACAACCGCTGGATCACAGACTTCTGCAACGACTCGGCTGGCCGCCTCAACCCGGTGGCGCACCTCTCACTGGCCGACCCCGAGGCATCCGCAGCTGAGCTCCGCCGGGCGGTGGCCTCTGGGTGCGTAGGGGGCTGGGTGGCGCCGTTCACGCACAGCCGCAAGGCCCACGGTCACCCCGATCACGACGTGCTGTGGCACGCCGCCGCCGAGCTGGGCGTGCCGATGGCGATCCATCCGACCTACGAACCGGGTTGGTGCACACCGGTGCGCTTCGATGGGTTCGGGCGCGCCGCAGAGTTTCACTACAACGTGATGTTGCGCCAAGGTACGCAGCAGGCGCTGCTCAGTTTCTTCACCCATGGCACCCTCGAACGCGTCCCCGACCTGCGTCTCGGTGTGCTGGAGAGCGGGATGGGATGGGTCGGCTCGTTCCTCGACCGCGCCGACGCGGTGTTCGAAACGATAAGCGGGCGCGGCGTGCCCTTGGCGATCAAGCCGAGCGAACTGTTCGCCCGGCAGTGCTTCGTGAGTGGTGATCCCGACGAGACTGCGGCACCATTGACGATGGACCATGTCGGATCGGAGTGCTTCATGTGGGCCACCGACTACCCGCACCCTGATCATCCGGGCACGTGGGTCGACGCATTGACTCGTCTTGTCCAACCGTTGAGCGCAGCTACCCGCGCCAAGTTCCTCGGCGACAACGTTCGACGCGTTTACAGCCTGACGGTGTGACTTAGCTGCCACACTGGGGCCGCATGTGGCACCCAAGTAGCGCCCGCGCCGGATCGCGCGACAACTTCGTAGATCTCAACGTTCCTGCGTGGGCGTGGTTTGCGTTACTTGGGGTGATTGCTGCGATGCTCGCAGTGGACCTCTTCCGGCACCGCGACGATCACGAATCGACGCCACGCGAGGCAGTCAAGGAGACGCTCATCTGGGTTGCCTTCGGGCTGGCTTTTGCCGGAGTGATTGCGGTGGCCTTCGGCAGCAAGGCATTCACCGAGTATCTCTCCGGCTACGTGATCGAGAAGTCACTCAGCGTTGACAACGTGTTCGTCTGGGCGATGCTGTTCGCCACCTTTAAGATCCCGATGAAGTACCAGCACCGCGTGCTGTTCTGGGGGATCTTTGGGGCGTTGGCGTTGCGCGCCCTGTTTATCTTCGCCGGTACCGCGCTGATCGCCAGGTTCTGGTGGGTGCTTCTGCTGTTCGGCGCGCTGCTGATCTTCACCGGTCTGAAGATCCTGCGCCACCGAAACGACGAAGGTAGCGAAGGGTCCACCCGCGGGGTCGGCCTGCTGCGCAAGATCATGCCGGTGACCAACGAATTCGATGGCCACAAGTTCCTCACCAGGGTGAACGGGCGCCGCGCGGCCACACCGCTGCTAGCCGCACTAGTGGTCGTGGAGATCACCGACATCATCTTCGCCGTCGATTCGGTACCGGCGATCCTGGCGGTGTCGAACGAGCCGTTCCTGGTCTTTGCCTCCAACGCGTTCGCCATCATGGGGCTGCGGGCGATGTACTTCCTGCTGGCCAACGCGAAGGAGAAGTTCCACTTCCTGAGCCACGCGCTCGGCATCATCTTGGTCTTCGTCGGTGTCAAGATGACCATCTCCCACTGGGTGCACATCCCCACCGTGGCCTCGTTGGTCGTGATCATCGCTCTGCTGGTGCTGGCCGTATGGGCGAGCCTCAAGTTTCCCAAGGCCCGATCGCTGGCGACCGACGAGAGCGACTCAGGTAGCGTTGGCGAAGTCCGGTGATTCCCACACCCTGCGGTTGAGGTAGTCCTGCACGGCTGCGATGTAATCGCCGGCCCCATCGGTGTACCAGCGCCCGGAGAACCACGCCCCGACGCAGCCCCAGATGTCGCCGGCCGCGTACTGCCGGCCGCGAGGGACGTCGTTGAACCACGTGTCGTAGCCCTCGAAGCAGTTGCGCCGGGCCGCAAGCGCGCTATCGAGGTTGTAGGACGACGAAGTGGCTGCCGACGGGAAGGCGAAGCCCCAATACGGGTAGCGGAGCTGCATCAGGCCGATCGATTCCGGGCATTGGCCAGGTTGCCCGTCGGCGCCGATCGGATGACCCGGCACGCAGCGAGTCCGGTCGGTGGTGAAGTCTCCGCCGGTGCGTTGGAACCACCACGACTCCTTGGCCACCTGGGCGCGCACGATGTCCTCGTCGATGCCCCACTTACACGCCGCCCACTGGATGATCTCATCGGTGGTCCCGGTGAAGTTCCCGGTGATCCGTCCGTAGAGTCCGCCTTGACCGGCAGTCGGGGCGCCTCGGGTCTGGTTGAAGGGTCCATTTGCCGGTCGGATCTCACCCTTCGGGCGCACGGCCGCGGCGCAGTCGGCGTCGGCGGGAAGCACGGAACCCGGCGGCAGAGTGGAGAAGTGGCCGCTGCCACCCACTGTCGCCGGCGTCGGAGGTGGGAAGCCCGCCGGTGGCTGGTTGCGCGCCGGTCCGCCGG
>JBDSMK010000115.1:0-3890 GCA_039915905.1 Ilumatobacteraceae bacterium | reverse complement strand
CCGGGCCGACACCTCCCCGGGCTCGCGGATAGCATCTCCACGTTCGTCCGGCGAGCCCATGAGCGCCCGACCGGACATCTCCGGCAATCTGTCGGCGCGGGCGCATAGCTCAGTTGGTTAGAGCGCTTCCCTTACAAGGAAGATGTCGGGGGTTCGAGTCCCTCTGCGCCCACCAGTGTCGAACATATGTACCCGCGACATTGAGGGCAGTGTTTCCCTGTAGTGCCTTGATCACATCTCGCAACAACTTCACCGCCCCGAACCCGATCACGAGCCCAATCAGAACTGCCATAGCCGAGACGAGCCAGTAGAGCCGTCCGGTTGAAGTAGATGACGCCACCAGCAACTGCTACGCCTGTTGCAGCGGTGGCATCGGCGATCGTGCCGAGGAGTACCGAGGGCATGTGCAGATCCTCGTTGCCAGCGCCTCGGCCAAGGATGAAAGCTGCGAGGATCATCGAAGCCATGGAGACAGGCTGACGACAAGCACACCGAGTCCATGGATCTCGGGAGTGTGGGTGACCAAACGACGCACGCCTCCGACGGTCACGAAGGCAGTGACGACGAGCAGTACGAACGAGTTGATCAAGGCGACATATGTCGTCGCCCTTCGGGTGACCGTGAGGATGCTTGGCAATCTGAATGGCCATGATCCCAGGCAAGATGGCCACGGAGTCGGCGGCGTAGTCACCGCCCGCCGCCAGGACACCGAGGGAGTGCGAGGCAAGGGCCAACGATCATGAGGCCAGCGATCATCAAGACATTCAGACCAAGGACGAGTCCGAGTCGTTTCTGCTGCGTCATGAACTCGGTTCCCCATGCCCGCCGAAGATGGCCTTGGCTTCCTTGAGTCCGTAGAACACGATGACGAATCCAGCCAGTGGATCGGCCCACCAGAAACCGAAGCCGGCGTTCAGGAGCAGACCGGTCAGTACTGAGGTTGCCAGCAGGCCGTCGATGAACGTGACGTGACCTTCCGTTTTGAGAACGGGATTGTCGAGCGCTTGGCCCGCACGGGTCTTGCCGCGTGCCAGGGCGAACATGACGAGCGTCGTGACGGCAGTCCAGATGATCCCTATTGGGCTGTGTGCCGGGTGGTAGCGGGCTGCCAGCACGATGACTGACTGCACAGTGATGTACAGCGACAGCGCGATGAAGGCGATACCGATCAGCCGGAGGGCCTTCCGCTGACGGGCTTCGCCCGTGCCTGAGAGTTCCCAAAGCACGACAATGCTGGCACCGATCTCAACAAGGCTGTCCAGGCCGAAGCCGGCCAGCGCCACTGAGCGGGCTTTGAGCGCAGCGATTGCCAGTACAACGATGCCGATGACATTCCAGCCGAGGGTCGCGTACTCCAAGCGGAAGCCACGTTGAAGTAGAGCTGATCGTGTGCTCGGTCCATTCGCAACGAGCTTCTTTTGCATCTTGCCTTCATTGTCTCACGAGACCGCAAAGCACCCATCGACAATCATGCTCATCCAGGCCGTGGATGGCACGGGATACCAGCCCGGCGAAACGCTTTAGCTACCAACTTGTGGTAGGTCCACCCGTTGTAAAGATCGCAACCATGACGACGTGAGCGTACCCCGCAGGCTCCGCGAGCCGGGCGCTACCTCGCCTCCTGCGAGAGACAGCGTGGTCGGGTTGACTCCAAGTTCGCCGCATAGCGTCGCTATCGTTTCGCTCGCTTCGGTGTGCGTGAGCACCGTTCGGCCTTCTACAGTTGCGTAATGGTGAGCATGTCCCGTGGGGCTTGGTTGGAGCAGCAGCGGCGTTTGTCGCAGCGGGATGAGTATCTGTTCGACGTGACCCGTCGGGCACATGGTGCCTCTCGATTGCCAAGTGGGCTCGGGCTCCGGTCCAAGACAGCGGTGCGCAGGTTCGCCGAGGACGAGTCGTACTTCGACGAAGATGACTGGAACTGCTATCGAGTTCCACGATCGCGGCGGCCTGTGTTTCTGCCCGGCGTGTACGACGACCTGTGGGAGAGTGTGGTTGGCACGATCGCAGCCGCACAGGGCTCCTCTGGGACGAGCGGGCCGTGGACCCGAGAGCGTCGCCAGGAGATCTGCCGTGCGGGCAAGGTGTACTTCATCCTGTGCGACGAAGACGGCGAATACGAGATCGACATCATCGGTGAGTTCGATGATGCGGAGGCTGGCGTCGCCGCGGCGCTCGAACGAGCGACGGCGTTCGTACCGGGCAGGGACAAGTCACCGGTGTCTTGGTGGGTTGATATTGATGGCGACGATGGGGACACTTCGTGCCTCTCGGACGACTCATGGTCGGCGGAAGCTGAAGACAAAGACGAGGACGAGGAAGATGACGACGACGTGCGGGCGAGGCACGCTTGGGAGCGTCTGTGGAACACATCCATCACCCGCCGCGATGGTCTCGTGTTGGCCGGGGGAGGGGCTGTGTCGGCGCTCCCGAGCGAGCGCTCGTGGTTCGTCCTACCGGTCTACCCAGACCTGGAGCGAGGCCTTATGCGTCACGTTCCCGGCAGTTTTCTCAGCTTCATCACGACCGGAACTGAGCATCGGTCCGCAGTCGCGACGGACGGGCTCAGTGGCATCTCAGCTACATCGCTCGCAGAGGAGGTCGGCATCGGAGTCGTATTCGAGTTGACGGTCAACGAGGTTCGGGCTCTCACCCCAGACGGACACGATTGGCACATCGAAGCAACCGCGCTACGCGACCGCCCGGGAGAGTAGTGGGCTGACCGTCGTCGAGCGACGGACGGCTCAGCTTTATAACAAACGCAGGAAACGGTCGACAACCAACGCAGGAACGGTCGACATCGCCGTCGACGTCGTCGGGTACTACCACCGGAGGCGGCCGGGACGCCAGGTCCACAGGGCCCCAAAGGCGATACCTTTGCGCCCGGTCCGAAGCCATATCACCTGATCTGGGTCGCCAAATCTGACGGGGACTTCACAACGGTCGCTGCTGCTCTGGCATCCATCCCCGACAACGACTATCGGGGTGTGTGTGGGGGGTTCGTAGCGCTAGCCGACGACCCTCGCAAAGGTGAGGGTGCTGGCGGTGAACGGTTGCCGGCATTCGGAGCAGATCAGGCGCGGGTCGAATAGTTCGTCGCAATCCAAGTGGCGGTGCAACATCGGCGGGCCGGACTCCCCGGATCTCCAGCAGTCGCCCCAGTGTAGGAACATCATCATTGTCGGGTACAAGCCGGCGCCGATTTCCGACAGCCGGTAGCCGTGGCGAGTACCGCGCTCGTCGTTCTCGAACTGCTCGAGAATGCCGAGGTGCACGAGGTCTTGCAATCGTTCGGCGAGCACCGCGCTGGGAGTTCCAAGTGCATTGGCCAGGTCGCCAAAGGTTTGAACTCCTCCGAATACGCCGGCAAGAATGGCCATCGACCAGTAGTTCCCCACGACGCTGACTGTGATCTCGTTGAGTAGTGCGTCGGGATGCGAGACGTTGACCGTAGAACGACGGCGGTGACGGGCCGAGGGACGCTCATCGAAGCCAGTTCCCGGTCCAATGACGAGCGTTACGGTTGAACGGTCCAATTGCTTGTCGCATTCGCTGCAGGTGAGGATTGCCTGGGTTGTTGAGCCGCACGCATCGTGGATCAGAAGTCGGCGCGGGTCGAGCACGTCCTGTTCCCACTGCGCCAGCGCGGCGAAGATCGGGCAGGTCGCGACGCCTGCGTCGGTGAGGCGATAGTTGACTGAACGTCCCGCGTCTGTGCGATCGATGAGGCCGTCGTGGACCATCGACTTGAGCCGGGCCGAGAGAGTCGAGTCGGAGCCGCCGGCCACGGAAGCCTTGAGTTCGCCGTAGCTGAGCGGTTCGCGCATCAGTGCACCGAGGACCGTGAGGACGTGACGATCGCTCAGTGTGAGCGCTGCGCGTGTCATTGA
>JBDSMK010000311.1:0-4702 GCA_039915905.1 Ilumatobacteraceae bacterium | reverse complement strand
GATCCACCAGATCGTCGCGTGCCCCGTTGTCACCACGATCCCAAACGTGAGCGCGACCACTCCGGATGCTGCCGATGTCGCCAGCAGAACCCGGCGGTTGTCGAGCCGGTCAGCGAGCACCCCGGCTGGAGCGCCGAGAACGAGCATCGGCAGGAACTGCAGCGCTAGTGCGATGCCGAGTTGATCACTTCGGTTTGTGAGCTCAAGCACAAGCCATGTGACGGCAAGCGACTGGGCCCAGGAGCCGACGCTCGAGATCGTCTGTCCGACGAAGTAGAGACGGAAGTTTCGGTTGCCGAATGCGGCAAATCGCGCTGGTGTGGTCTTGGCGTCGTCGACGACCTGTGGCTCGCGCCTGTGTGGAGAGCGTCTGTTCATGAGCTCACCTTGACGACATGCTCTCATCTGGGCAAGGCTTCTTGCCATGCAGGCAAACCAGAATCCCGAGTCAATAGACGAGCGGGTCCGGCGGCGGCTTCGAGAGCTTCGCCTCGAGCAAGGTCTTACGCTTCAGCAGGTCAGCGACCGAGCAAACATCGACGTCTCCATGCTCAGCAGACTCGAGTCCGGCAAACGTCGCCTTGCCCTGGACCACATCCCTGGACTCGCCAGTGCACTCGGAGTCAGCACCGACGAACTTCTCGGTGGCGCACCCGCATCCGATCCGCGAGTCCGCGGTGAACCCATCACCCGCGACGGCCTGACGATGTGGCCGCTCACGAACAGGGCTTCGGGTGGTCTACGAACCTTCAAGATCCGAATTGGCACCAAACGCCGACGCCCACCACCACGAGAATCCCTCCGAGTTCACGATGGCCACGACTGGATGTACGTCCTGGACGGACGGATGCGCCTTCTCCTCGGCGAACAGGACCTTGTCGTCGAACCAGGTGAAGCAGTCGAATTCAGCACCCTCACACCCCACTGGTTCGGCGCGATCGACGGCCCGGTCGAACTGATCGCCGTCTTTGGCCCGCACGGCGAACGCACCCATCTCCACGACTGACCGATCGCGCTCAGGTGACCGGACGACGAGGCGCTCTCGAGAAGGTCGTTCGGACTAGGTCTTCGAAGTGTTCCAGTGGGAACGTGTCGTAGTCGGGGTCGAACGCTTCCTGATCCCACTCATCGACGAACTGTTCCGCGAGCGCGTAGCAAGGATGGTCTTTGTGCTTGATCCGCATGTTCGGATCGAGGCCCATCCGGGCGAAGTAGTGGATGCCCTGAAAGTCCTGGTGGTTCTTGATCAACCAGTACGCATCTTCGGACAGCCACGGCCGGACCATCTCCGCGCTCATCGCCGGATGGTTGCTGTTCGAAACTGCCTTGCCGACATCGTGAAAGAGCGCAGCCATGATGATGTCAGGTGTCGCGCCCGCCCGCTCGGCACGGGTTGCGGTCTGCAGCATGTGGGTCAGTTGGGTCACCTCATGGCCATGCTGGAGGTACTCGGTCGAGCGGAGCAGGTTGAGCAGCCGGTTCGGAACTTCGAGCAGGTCTGCGTTGATGTACCCCATCAGGTAGTCCTGGTACTCATTGGTGAAGTCGGCCATCCGCCGACCCTTTTCGCCGCTGTACGGTTCCTTGGTCGGCTGGATGGGCGCTGCGTTTGTGTTCATCGGGTTCCTCGTTTCACGCTTGGTCTCTCAGACTCAGATATGGCCGACGAAGCGGTCGGCCCGCCCGCCGACCGAGCCGACGACCCGGCCGCCCGGTGGCGAATATGGGTGTTCAGCAGCGAACGCCTCGTCGAGGGAGACGCCGAGACCGGGAGTGTCGGGCAAGCGCATTCGCCCGCCGACGATCCAGTCCAGGCTGAACACATCGCTGCCCGACAGCGCTGCGTGAGCGGGGATGCTGAACACCCCGTACTCCACCGCGCTGATCGAGGCAACGGTGGCGGCGGTGTGCAGGTTGGCCGCCATCGCGATCGGTCCAGCGCACTGATGCAAGGCAACGCGGATCCCGAACGGTTTGGCTGCCTGGGCCATCTTGCGAGCCTCGCCGATCCCACCACACACCGCAGCGTCGGGCTGTAACACCGACATCTCCGCCGCCCCCATCGCCGCGACCGCTTCGTCGAGCCCATAGAGGTGCTCGCCGTAGGCGATCGGTACCGCGGCGTGGCGACCCAACTCGACCAGGCCTGCATGGTTGCCCTGCGGGATCGGCTCCTCGAACCAGGCGATGTCGATCGCGGCCATCCGTCTCGTGATCCGCGTCGCGGTCGGCACTGTGAACGTCTCACTACCGTCGACCATCAACTCGATGCCAGGGTCGATCATCCTGCGCAGTTCTTCGAGGATGCCCATCTCCTCGCTCCAGTTCGGACCGAGGCGCAGCTTGGCGGCTCGCACACCGCGGTCGAACAGCGGCTGAAGGAGGTCGGCGTGCCACGCGGCGTCGCCTTCTTCGAGGAACGTGCCGGAGACGTACACAGGCACGTCGTCGCGGACCCGACCGATGATGCTGCTGACCGACTGGGAGAGGTGCTGACCAAGCACGTCCCACAGAGCGATCTCCACCGCGCTGCGAGCCTGGGCAGCGATCCAACCATCACCAAGACGACGCCGAGTGCTCAGCCGGAGCGAGTCGACGAGCTGCTCGACGGCAACAAGTTCACGCCCGACGAGCAGCGGCGCGTAGACATCGTCGACCAGCGTGGCCAGCACGGACGCGTACGAGCAGCCGTAGCTGTCGCAGGCCTCGCCATAGCCGACCTCACCGGTATCCATCTCGACGCGGACGAAGCAATACGACATTGGTTCGCGCTGGAGACGCAGAGTGACCGCGATCGGCGTGACTGATTCGATCTTCATCGATGCCCCAGTTGTTGCTCGACGGTGGCCGAGTCGCGGTAGTCGACCCGGTGGGCGATCAACCCGCCACGTACGGTGAACCGGAACATACCGCGCACCTCGATCGGCCGGCGATCGGCACGGCCGTCGGCACCGCAGTGGTCGGCGCGCATCGTGTACGCAACTGCGGCCCGGTCACCGTCGGCGATTACGTCCTCGATCTCGTACGCAAGAGACTGAAAGGTGGTCAAGAAGCCGGCCAACCGCTCGCGGTAGGCCGCCCGACCAACCAGGCTGTGGCCACGCACGGCGATGTGCTCGTTGACAAAATCATCGGTTACCGCTGCGCTGATCGCATCGCGGTCGTGAGAGTTGAGTGCGCATATGTACGCGCGCACGACATCCCCGGTTGGCTCGCCGGTCCCGGTCATCGAGCCGAGTGTAGGTGGGGCCGCCGGACCGAGCAAGAGGTATCTCGGATTGCGGGTTGGCATCTCGCAATACAGGTCATCTGCCCAGAACTGGGCGTAACAAGGCTGCCATGTGGCTCAAAATTCGAGATGGCATCTACCATTCCTTGACGGATGCCTAGAACATCGGCAGACTGACGCGATGAGCTGCAACGCCTTGATCTGCACCCCTGGGTGCCCCAACCCGTGCGTACTGGGACCGTCATGCTGACCACGGCGCGATGGACCCACCTCGCCCTGCCGGTAGCCGACATCGAGCGTTCGATCGAGTTCTACACGACGCTGACCCCGCTCGTCGTCGTCGCCCGAAACTCTGATGGCGCCGGCAACGGCGCATGGCTGTCCAATCCCGGCGAATCCGAGTCGCCGTTCGTGCTCGTGATCACCGAGTTCTACGAGGACGGGCGCAAGCGCTACGGCTTCGAAGAGGGCACGCCGATTCCGATCCTGCGTCCGTTCGCGCACATCGGCATCGAGTTGACCTCCCATGATGCCGTAGACGAGGTCGCTGCGAAGGCTCGCGAGATGGGCGTCCTGCGCTGGGACCCGAAGGAGATGGCCGCGCACATCGGCTATATCTGCGCGGTCGACGACCCGGACGGCAACACCATCGAGTTCTCGTTCAATCAGAAGGTGCACGAGACGATCCAAAGCCTGTGGCCGCCACGCGCGGCGGCTACGCCCTGACGTGCCCGCCGATCTGATCGTCGCCAACGGCGACGTCGTCACGATGAACCCAAACCGCGATGTTTTGGCTGGGGGCGCCGTTGCGGTTGCCGGGACACGCATCGTTGATGTCGGTGCGACAAGCGCGCTTCGTCAAAGCCATCCCGAAGCAGCAATCCTCGACGCGACCGACTGCGTCGTAACGCCAGGGATGATCAACGCCCATCAACACATGGGCGGCGGACCGCTGGCGCGTAGCTGCATCCCCGACGACCTCGTCCCGGGCACCTCGATCTTCTTCTGGTCGATCCCGAGGCACGCCGCTGAGACGGCCGACGACGAGGAGTTGGCCGGCCTCCTGAGCACAGTCGAGTCGGTCCGCAACGGGATCACCACGATGATCGAAGCGGGCACGATGTCGTACCCCGACCGGTTAGGCAACGCAATGCGAACCGTTGGGGTGCGCGGCACAGTAGGGATATGGGGTTGGGACGTCGAAAGTGGTCCATTAACCGGCCCCTACGACGAAGTCCTTGACCGTCAGCGCCAGACACTCGATGCATTCCCCCCCGGCGAACAGGTCACCGCCTGGGTGACCCTGGTTGGGCACAGCCTGGCTTCGGACGAGTTGCTCGTCGGCGCGGCCGATCTGGCCCGCGCCCGCGGCGTGGGAATGACGATGCATATGTCCCCGACTAGCTCGGACGGGGAGGTCTACCTGAAACGTCACGGACGAAGGCCGATGGTCCACCTCGATCAGCTCGGTGT
>JBDSMK010000299.1:0-3336 GCA_039915905.1 Ilumatobacteraceae bacterium | reverse complement strand
GCCGCCACGCTGTCGTTCAACTGTGCTGCTCGGACGGGCCGGTCCGGCCGGCCGGATCGATCGGGTCGGGTTGCTGCTGGCGGCGAATGTCCGGCTCGATGTAGATCGTGTGGGCGATAGGTACCGCGTCGCGCAACGCGTGTTCGGCATCGTCGATTGCCTTGGCAAGTTGGGCGATGTTCAGTCGGTGATCGAACTCGAGCTTCGCGGCCACTAGCAACTCGTCGGGCCCGAGGTGCATGGTGCGCAGATGTATCAGGCTTCGCACGGCGGCAGTGGAGACGAGGGCGGTCTCGATCGCGTGCTGGTTGGAGTCGCTTGCCGCCTCGCCGATGAGGAGGCCCTTCATCTCCACCGCAAGCACCATCGCGATCACGACCAGCAACACGCCGATGCTGATCGATCCGACGGCGTCCCAACGCGAATTGTCCGTCAGCTCGGCCAGCATCAAACCGAGCAAAGCGAACACCAGACCGATCAGCGCGCCGGAGTCTTCCAGTAACACCACCGGGAGCTCCGGCGACTTGGTGACGCGGATGAAGCGGAACCAGGAGAGCTCGACCGGTTTCATGTGCCGTGCTTCGCGCGCCGCGGTGCGCAACGAGAGACCCTCGAGCACGATCGCCAGCCCTAGAATCGCGAACGCCACCTGAGGGCTCTCGACGGTGTGCGGGTGGAACAGCTTCTGGATGCCCTCGTACAACGCGAACAGGCCACCCATGCTGAAAAGCACCAGCGCAACGACGAACGCCCAGAAGTAGCGCTCCGGTCCGTAACCGAACGGATGGGCCTGGTCGGCTTTGCGGCTGCCTCGCTTGGATCCGAACATCAGCAACGCTTGGTTGCCGGTATCGGCCAGCGAGTGCATCGATTCCGCGAGCATTCCCGCCGAGCGGGTGATCACGAAACCGATGAGCTTGGCCACCGCGATGCCGAGATTGGCGAGGAACGCGGCGATGATCGCTCGGCGACTTCCCTCGTGCATTTGGGAAGATTGCCACCGGGATACGACGAAAGGAAACTCGGCGATGAGCAATGCATCGAACATTGGCGGCGAACACCTACAAGGTCTCGACGGGCGGGTGGCGATCGTCACCGGTGGCGGTCGTGGCATCGGGCGAGGAATCAGCGAACTCCTTGCCGCTAACGGTGCCACCGTGGCGATCAACTACCGCCGCGATGCGCAGGCCGCGCAGCAGACCGTCGACGCCATCTCGGCCGCCGGGGGATCCGCCAAGGCGTACGCCGCTTCGGTCGGTGAGGCTGAGGAATGCGCCGCGCTGGTGGACGCCGTGATCGCAGATTTCGGTGGAGTCGACATCCTGGTGTGCAACGCCGGCATCGCGTCGCGCGGTAACTCTGTGGCAGACACCGATCCGGCGGAGATGATCAGGGTGGTCAACGTCCATGCCTTCGGCCCGCACCACATGTCACGGTTGGTGCTGCCGTCGATGCGCACCCGCGGTCGCGGCGACATCGTGATGATCTCGTCGGTGGCTACCTCCAGCATGGGGCCCAACGGCGCGCCGTACAACATGGGCAAGGCAGCGATGGAGGCTCTTGCGCTGACGCTTGCCAAGGAGGAGCGCCAGCACGGCATCCACGTCAACGTCG
Organism: Ilumatobacteraceae bacterium; assembly: GCA_039915905.1. Classification (GTDB taxonomy): domain Bacteria; phylum Actinomycetota; class Acidimicrobiia; order Acidimicrobiales; family Ilumatobacteraceae; genus JAODBQ01. Next base: position 1,722 of record JBDSMK010000299.1, on the reverse strand, counting down.
TCGCCCCCGGCCTGGTGGAGACCGACATGGGCGTGCGACTGGCACGGGCATTCACCGGGCACCGCGAGCTCGAGGATCTGCGGTCGCTCGATGCTCGGTCACCATTCGGGCGAGTCTGCCAACCGCTCGACGTGGCCAACGTGGTGCTGTGGTTGTGCAGCGCCGGCGCCGGTTACGTGACTGGCCAAAGGATCGAATGTGACGGCGGCGGTAGCCTGGCGCTGTGAGCCAGCTCGCCGAAACCTCCCCGTCCTCGCCTCCCGTCTCCCCACTCGGCGGCAGATCCACCGGTTCTCCGCTGTCGCCCCTCGCCGGCCCCGATGCCGACACCATCGTGCGGATCACCGCCGCCGCGATGGTCGAGCTGCAGCAGTTGCGCCAGACGGAGCCGGATGCCGATCGCCTCGGGCTGCGGCTGGAGATCGTCAGCAAGCCGGGTGAGGACTTCCGCTACGACCTCAGCTTCGACGTCGTGACGAAGGCGGCGTTCAGCGACGAGGTGCGCACGGTGGTCGTCGACGACTTGAGCCTGAAGGTCATCGTTCCTGCCGACGACATCGATCTGCTCACCGGAGCGACCATCGACCACACCGCGGTGCAGGGCCTGGTGATCCGCAACCCGAACAAGCCAAAGGCACCGGCGGTGGAGGGTCTCGTCAACGACGACGACCTGAGCAGAGCGGTCGAGGCTTTGGTGACCGGAGAGGTGAATCCCGCGCTGGCCGCCCATGGTGGCTTCGTCACCTACGTCGGCCACGACGGCGAGGGCACGGCCTACCTGACCATGGGCGGCGGCTGCCACGGCTGCTCGATGAGCCGGATGACGATGCTCGACGGTGTGCAGACGATGATCGTGGAGCAGCTCCCGGCCATCGAACGGGTCCGCGATCTCACCGATCATTCATCCGGGGAGAACCCGTTCTACACCTGAGTTCGATGCACTAGCTTGCGCTGATGACGCCTGCTCCAGCGCCGCACCGCCGCACCGTTTTCGGCTTGATCTGCGGCCTCGCGCTGATCACCTCGTGCTCCACCAGCATCAAGGCGAGCGACAAGACCGCTGCGGTCTCGTCGACCACCTCTACCTCGACCACCTCCACGTCGACATCGTCATTGAGTTCGACGACGTCGACGGTCATCTCCGATACGACCACATCGGTCCCCGTCTCGTCAGCTGCGACGTCGGCCACCACAGGCGCCACGGCGGCCCCGACGACCAGCCCACCGACCGTCAAGCCTCCTAGTCCGACTGCCAAGCCGAAGCCGCCACCCAAGACATTGCCGACCACGCCGCCTGGGCCAGTGTTCGTCAGCTTCTCGGCGTCTGGGCCGGCGGCGTGCCCGGCCACTGATGTGAGCTTCACAGGGACGCCGCCGGAGGTCACGATGTCGTGGGAGTTCAAGGCGGTCGACAGCGTCTACGTCGCGATCGATAACCCGGATGGTCCGTACCAGACAGATCTGGCGCCGAAGGGCAGCGTGACGCTGCCATACAGCTGCCCCGGGCCGCATACCTACTTCGTGGTGGCCGAGGGTTCCGGTGTGCGGATCGTCAAGTCGAAAACGTTCAACGCGAGGTAGCTCGCTGCCCTCATTAACCCCAACGTTTCAGTAGCGCCCGGGGTGTCGGGGGCGCGTGCGGTTTTGGGGCTTGTGCCGTTGGTCGGTTCTGTCGGGGTGGGTTGGGGCGCGCCGGTGTAGCGGTCGTGTGGGATTGGGTTG
>JBDSMK010000298.1:0-3382 GCA_039915905.1 Ilumatobacteraceae bacterium | reverse complement strand
CTTAGAAGGCGATGATCGGGCCGCCGGCGATCTCGAACTCTTTGCCCCGTCGCCATAGCGGCGTGCCCAGCGCGACGTGCGTGTACGTGGTCTGCACCAGCGCTCGGGATCGATCGGGTGAGCTGAGCCAGCGGTGGGCTTGGGCAACGGCCACGAGATCCGCCGACCGCATCTCGAGCCGTACCCTCCAGCGAACGAGATGCTCAGTGGCTGCCAAGTGGTCGCTCTTCGCTCCGTTGCAGCGGTCGGCGACCACGAGGTTCTCAATGGCGTCGTTCGGCCAGCGCGACCAGGCGAGGAAGTGGTCTACCTCCGGCCTCGAACCGAGCCGCTCTCCGCAGTAGAAGCACTCTCCGTGTTGGATGTCGGACGGGTCGGCCACGAACGCGCGGCGAAAGGCGATTCGCTCGCTACCGAACAAGTGGGTGTGCAGTGCTTCGTCTTCCATTGGAAGCCGAGTCCAGCGAGCGACGTCGCGGGTCCAGTGCAGCTCGATGAGAGGTCGCAACATGGGTCCAAGAACCACCAGCCGATCGGCGACCCCGTCGAGCAGCCGAATGCGGTCCCTCGACGCCCGCCTCAGCGACTTCGCAGACGTGCCTTCCGGCCAGTCGACCTCGTAGAGGAACGGCACAACGCCAGCGCCAACGACTTGCATGAGCGGTATGGGATACCTGACGAACGTCTCTTCCACTGAGTCGAGCGTCCTCTCATACTCAAGTGGGAGCGCGGAGCGCACTTCATCGATGCCTCGGCATCGACGTGCGTGAGCGACCGTGCGAAGGCCCTCGACGGCTGTAAGCACGGAGGACGTCTTCATCGAGATCTGGCGTGGTGTCCGAGCGGTGCCGTGTCCGTCGACGTAGATCCGCGTCTGTGGATAGTAGAGAGCGAGGACGCGCTCGGCGACCAGGCGCGTGGGCAGTTCGGACTCACAGGGTGACATGGCCGCTGCGTCGATGATCCCCAGCAACAACGCCAGCTTGTAGGTCGCGGTGCGGCGCCCTTCGTCGATCACCCTCAAGAGTCTTTCGATCAGGGCGTCGTCTACCGGCACGTTCGAAATCTTCGCAGTCGGAAGCGGCCGTCGCTCGATCGGTCCATGCCTCGCTCAAGCTCCGGCCCTACTGAGCCGATGTCCTGTGCTGCAGGGAAGGACGAGTATGGCGCGGGTGTACCCGGACTGGGATGAGTTGGCATGTCTACCGACGCCGCTCAACGTCGGTGAGCGACAGGTGCTTGATTGTCTGGCCGCGCTCGACGACGAGTGGATTGTCTATGTGCAGCCACGCCTGGGCTTGGACCAGCCTGACTTCATCACGGCGCACCCGACGTTCGGTGTCTGCGCTGTGGAGGTGAAGGACTGGTCCGTTGGTGCGTACCGCCAGGCCGCAGACGGTCGCATCGAGACGCGCCACCAGGGTGGCTGGACGCGCACCGACGAAGCGCCGCGCTACCAAGCCCACCGCTATCGCGGCTCTACGCGGCGAACGCTGGTTGGCGGCCTCGGATTCTGTGTGTTGGGACGGTAGCCCATTGGATGCCGCAGCCGAGGAGTAGGCGTCGTCGGTAGTTGTCGTAGTTGCGGTATCCGTGGCCGATTCTGCGGATCTTCTCGATGATCAGGTTGACGGCTTCGGTGGGTCCGTTGGACGCGCCGCCGGTCGTGTGGAACGCGAGTATCTCGTTGTGCCAGCGGTCGACGGTGGTGGCGAGGCGGGTCAGTTCCGGGATGTTGGCGTCGGCGGCGTGCTGGAAGAACACGATCAGCCGCCGTCTGGCGTGGGCGAGACCGTTCGCGGTGTAGACCTCCGAGAGCAGTTCGCGGGCGAGCCACACCGCGGCGATCTCGCCGTCGCGGTCGCCGGCTGCGAGCCCGGCGCGGAGGCGTTCCCAGCCCTTGTCGTTGAGGTTGGCCCATGTCATCAGCAGCAGCCTTCGGATCCCGTAGAGCGGGTCGCCTTTGCGGCCGCGATGACCGGTCGTGTCTTGCTGCACGCGCCGTCTCACGTCGTTCACGGCTTCGGAGGCGAGCTTGATCGCATGGAACCGGTCGATCACCAACGTCGCGTCGGGAAGCTTGTCGCGGATCGCTGCCGCGTAGCCGGCGAACGCGTCGATCGCGGCGACCTGGATCTGGTCGGACCAACCGGCCGGACGCTCGTCGATCCACGTGCGGACCACCTCTCCGGAGCGGCCCCGGGCCATGTCGAGCAGGCGTCCACGGTCGATGTCGACGAACGTCGTAACCATCTGCGTCCGGCGTGTCGCGTTGGAGTGTTGGAACGTGTGCTCATCAACACCGAGCGCCATGACGCGTTCGACACGACGGTCCGCAGAGATCAGCCGGTCGCCGTGATCGATCACGGCCTGATGCGCAGCGGCCCAGCCGACCCCGAACTCGCGGGCGACCTGCGCGACGGTGTCGAGCTCGCGACCGACCCGACGGCACACCTCCCGCCGGGCGCGTTCAGTCAACGACGCACGCACCCCGATCTCGTCGGACGTCTCGGACCACGAACCCCGATCACACCGCGGCTCACAGCACCGCCACGTGCGTTTCGACCACACCAGCACCACCGGCGTTCCGGCGATCGGCAGATCACGGACCAGCACCCGGCGGCGGCCGTTGCCGACACCGAACACGCCGCACGACCGGCACGCCGCCCGGCTAGCGACGGTCTCGATCGCGAGCCACCACTCGCCGTCATGCATCGTCTGGGCGCGCACCGCGAACCCCGACAAGTTGAACAACACCGACGCGTCCGCGTCGCCACTACCGTTTCCCACGCCGGAGGCCTCCGAATCTGTAGATGTCGCAATCCACAGAATGGTCGAGGCCTCCGGCACCGCAGGTGGATCTAACCGATCACACCCACCACGCCACCACCCCAGCGTTCATCGCGTAGAGCCGGTATGCGGCGACTTCGGCGTGGTGTCGGAAGCGCAGTCTCAGCGCCAGCGGCAATTGCCGGGCGTACCGTTCGGTGCTACTTCGCCGGCGGGTGTCGAACGTCTTTGGGCGCTGGCTGATGTTCTGCGTCCGCTCTTTTGTGCGTGCGCACGATGCAGGGTGGGTGACGCGGATCGCTGGGCTGACGGGCCTTGATGAGGCGGCCGACGACGAGCCGCAGTCTTTCTGCGTGCAAACGGTTACGGTCGCTGTCGCGAGGCCTCGGCGATGGATTGGAGTTTCGAAGTCCGGACGAAGGGCCGGCGCATCGATCCTGCTGTACTTACCCGAGACGACGCCGCTAACCCCAACGTTTCAGTAGCGCCCGGGGTGTCGGGGGCGCGTGCGGTTTTGGGGCTTGTGCCGTTGGTCGGTTCTGTCGGGGTGGGTTGGGGCGCGCCGGTGTAGCGGTCGTGTGGGATTGGGTTG
>JBDSMK010000265.1:0-4195 GCA_039915905.1 Ilumatobacteraceae bacterium | reverse complement strand
CGTCACCGCCGTGGCCTCGACTTGCACCTGCACCGCCGCCGTCGCGACCAGCCACTGGGCCAGAACTTTCGATGCTGGCGGCTCGCCGAGCCGGATCACCAACTCGGGCACATGGTCGGCGGCGAAGCGCGCGTCGCGCACCAATGAGTCGAAGGCGGCAATCGCCATCGACAACGAACGGCACCCCGATCGCGGGTCGGCAACAATCGGCCAGCCCAGCGCCCGGGCCAGGAGATGCACCGCGGCAGGGTCGTCGACTCCGCGTCCGACGATCAACAATCCTCGTCGCCCGCTCGACTGCATGGCGAGGTCAGTGATCGCCACCGCAGTCGGACGGGTTGGCCACGCAATCCCGGTGATCGAAGCGCGGCGCTCTCCACCGGCATCTCCGGCGGCATCTAGACCGGCATCTACACCGGCAGCGGGAAGCTCACCGACCACCCCCAGTAACGGCTCCCGGAACGGCAAATTGAGATGCACCGGCCCGGGAGCGCAAGCCGCACCCGTGGCTGCACGCCAGGCACTTGTTGCCACCGACCGCCACGAGCTCTTCGCCTCAGCGGCGGCGACACCTGGATCGTGAAACCACCGTGGCGCGATACCGAACAGTCGAGTTTGATCGATGGTCTGCGGGGCTCCGACGCCGTGCAACTCTGGCGGCCGGTCGGCAGTGATGACGATCACGGCGACGTTCGACAGATCGGCCTCGACCACTGCGGCATGAAAGTGGGTGGCCGCGGTTCCACTGGTGCACAACGCCACCGCCGGTGTGCCGGTGGCCAGTCCGATGCCGAGCGCGACGAACGCTGCACTGCGTTCGTCGTGAACGATATGCAGGTCGACCTCCACCCTGGCAGCGAGTTGCACCGCTAGTGGGGTGCTGCGCGAACCCGGGCAGACCACGGCGTGGCGCAACCCCAGCAGCAGCCACTGGTCGATCAGCGTGGCGCAGAAGGTTGCCTGCACATCAGCAGGCAACCATCCGGCGGAACTGCCCTGCACTTCGAATGCCATGGCGGCCAGATTACGGGACAAGCCGTTAGGTGGGCTCACCGCCGCGCAGCTTGCGGACGTATCCTGAACACATGCCTGCTCGCCTACCCACAGCCGTGCTACCCAGCTTGACGGTCGAGATCTGGTCGGATGTGGTCTGCCCGTGGTGCTTCATCGGCAAACGACGGTTCGAAAAGGCCGTCGAGCAAGTCCGCAACGAGGTCGACGTGCACGTCGTGTTCCGGCCGTTCCAGCTCGACCCGACCTCGTCCGGCGAGCCGACGCCGGTCGTCGAGGCCTATGCGCGCAAGTTCGGCGGCCCGCAGCAGGCTGCCAAGATCATCGACAACCTCACATCTACCGCGGCGTCGGAGGGCATCGAGTTCCACATGGACCGAGCTCTGCGGGCAAACACCTTCGCTGCCCACCGTTTGCTGTGGCTGGCAGAGTCCACCGGGCATCAGGTGGCACTCAAGGAACGGCTTCTGGAGGCCTACTTCGTCGACGGGCTGAACATCGCTGATCTCGACGTCCTGGCAGATTGTGGCGCTGATGTCGGCCTCGATCGCGACCGCATTCTGGCGTTCCTGAACAGCGCCGAAGGTAACGCTGAGGTAGGTGCCGAGTTGGATCACGGTCGAGAGATGGGTGTCACCGCGGTGCCGACGTTCGTGTTCAACGGCACATGGCAAGTGCCCGGCGCACAGGAACCCGACACGTTTGCTCAGGTTCTGCGCAAACTCGCCGCGAAGCAGGTTGCAGCACAGACCGCCGATGCGTCGGACGACGTCTGAGCGGCGATGTCCGACTGGCGCCGGCTGTCCGGACCGCTAAACGCATTTACCCTCGGTAGTGGCGAACGAGTCGTGTTCTGCCACGGCTTCACGCAAACCTCCACCAGTTGGAAGCCGATCGCCGCGTTGTTCGCTGCCGGAGGTTTCGAGGCCGTGGTGGTTGATCTTCCGGGTCATGGAGGCTCCGCTCACGTGCGCGCTGACCTGCGCCGAACCGCCGACCTTCTCACTGCGATGACCGGCCCGGCATCGTTCGTCGGCTACAGCATGGGAGGCCGGCTGTGTCTTCAGACCGCGCTGATATACCCCAGCCTCGTTCGTCGGCTAGCGATGATCGGCGCCTCGCCAGGCATTGACGACGACGAGCAGCGCGCCGGTCGGCGCAACCGCGACAACGAGTTGGCGGACCACATCGGCGAGGTCGGCGTCGACGTATTCCTTGACGAATGGACCGCCCAGCCGCTGTTCGGCGGCGTTGCCTTGGATCCTTCCGACATCGCCGACCGCCGCCGCAACACCGCCGACGGGCTGGCGACCAGTCTGCGGCTGGCCGGCACCGGAGCACAGGTGTCGTTGTGGAACCGGCTATACGAACTGGCCATGCCGGTGCTGGTGATGGCCGGCGAGTTGGACACCAAGTTCGTAGACATCGGTCATCAGATGGCCCGCGCCGTTGCGGACGGCAACTACCAATCGATTACCGGCGCAGCCCACTCGGCGCACCTCCAGCAACCCGCAGCCGTGGTCGCTCTACTCGCCCAGTGGCTTGGCACTCGGCTCGACGGCAACCAGACGGTGACGTTCACTGACCGAGGGCGAGCCCCGCAGCAGTGAGCAAGCCGACGATCAACTGAACGCGACCAGTACCGCCGAGTACGGCAAGCAAGTCGCGGCCGTTGGCACCCCGGCGCACGGCGACGATGGGCTTCCAAGCGGCCACGAACCCGACCAACCCGATCAGCGCCAGTGGACGTTGCAGGCCAGCGCCGACGACCAGGCCGGCAGCGGCAGCCAGCAGGCCGATGTACCACCATCGCGTCGCAGCATCGCCGAGCCGCACTGCCATCGTGGCCTTGCCAACCAGTCGATCGGTGGGGATGTCGCGCAGGTTGTTGACCACCAGCAGTGCGCAGGCCATGCACCCCGCCAGGCACCCACAGATCCAGGTCAGCGCCGGGAACCGTTGGCAAATCACATATGTCGTCCCAACGGTGGCAACCAATCCGAAGAACACGAACACGAACAGTTCCCCAAGGCCGAGGTAGCCGTACGGTTTGGGACCGCCGGTGTAGAACCAGCCGGCCAGGATGGCTGCGACGCCAACCACGAGAAGCCACCACGAAGTCACCGCGGCAAGCGCCAAACCGGATGCAGCGGCCACGCCGAAGGCGGCGAAGGCGGCGCGCTTCACTGCAGTGGCGCTGGCCAACCCACTTGCAACAAGGCGAGTCGGACCGACCCGCTTGTCGTCGGTGCCACGCACGCCATCGCTGTAGTCGTTGGCGTAGTTCACTCCGATCTGCAGCGCAACGCTGACAACAAGCGCAAGCACCACGCGCCACCACACCGGATCATGCTCGCCGACAGCCGCGGCAGCACCGAGCGCCACCGGCACCACCGCGGCCGGCAGCGTGCGGGGACGAGCGCCAAGGAGCCAGCGGTTAGTCGGCGCAGCCATCGCAGCACTGTGCCACACCCGGCTGCCAACCGAATGCCCACAGCGCAGCCCGCGTATCCTGAACGGTCGTGAACGAACTGGTGATGATCGATCTGCCGGGCGGACCGGAGTTCGTCGCCACGTTGCGCCGGATATGGGACGCGGGCGATGCGGCGATGCCTCTCGACCGGCGTTTGCCGGCGTCGGCACGTTGCGCGTTGATTGCCGCAATGGCTCCAGGATGGATCGCTGATGCCGACGGACGCCGCCGAGTTCCCGGCGGCGTCGAGGTCTCGCCGGGAGATGCGCTGGTGGTAGCCACCAGCGGTTCCAGCGGGGAGCCAAAAGGCGTCGTGCTTACGCATGACGCCGTGCGAGCGAGCGCGTTGGCCACCACAGCGAGACTCGGCGCCGAACGGACCACCCGATGGTTGGCCTGCCTGCCGTTGTCGCACATCGGCGGGCTCGCTGTGATAACTCGAGCGCTGGCCACGGGCGCAGAGGTGGAGGTGCACGACGGGTTCAACGCCGCCTCCGTCGAGCGCGCTGCTCGCCACGGGGCCACCGCGGTCTCATTGGTGGTCACGGCATTAGCGCGCATCGACCCAGCATTATTCCGGGTGATCGTGCTGGGCGGCTCCGGACCGCCCGCCCAGCGGCCGGCAAACGCAGTCACCACATATGGGCTCACCGAGACCGGCAGCGGCGTGGTCTACGACGGAGTACCGCTGGACGGGGTGGAGGTGCGCGT